>JBGTRP010000288.1:0-8139 GCA_041940685.1 Acanthopleuribacteraceae bacterium | reverse complement strand
GGCCGACCCGGCGAGGAGCTGAACGCGGCCATCCCTCTGATGCGCCACAACTTCGAAAAGGAGCTTCCGCTCTACCAAATTTCCGATGAGTTGGCGGAGCGGATCATACTGATGAACGAAAAGCTGGCGCGGCTTCAACGCAACCGGGGGAGTTTGCTGCTTTCACTACAAAAGTCCAGGGCCACCCTCGCCAAGCTCAAGGCGATTCCCGAGTTCGAACTCGAGGTTCCCGGAGATTTCAAGCTCAATCTCAATTTCGATAATCTCAACGACGAGAGCCGTTTCCTGCCCTTGGCGCTCCAGATTCAGGTTTACGAAACCGAGGCCGCCCGCGTGGAGGAGATCATCGCGGCAGAGGAACGGGAGCTGGCCTATGACGGCAATATCCAGCGGATTCTCCAATCCATCTACGCGGAACTCGACGCCGGGCTTCAAATCGATTACGATCTGGACGCCTTTCAAGCCTTTCTTCAGGAAAAGCTCGCGGCCGCCTCGGAAAGAGAAGAGCGCGATTACCTGGACGCCTACCTCAAAGAGGTGGAGAACCACGCCTTTACCCTAATTCCTCTGGTAAAGCAGGCCGGCGGCGCGCCCATGGCCAAGGGGACGGTCAAAAAAACCGCATTTGTTTTTTGCGCCCTGTTGCTGCTCTCGCTGGTCGGCATCGCGGCGCGGGCCTATGCGCTGCGCCAGGAAAGATCAACCTTAACGCCAACCGGAACCGGCGGTTAAACCGGATTTCCAGCGCAAACGCCTCGGAAGCGGGTAGTTGATGAAGCTTTTGTACGCCCATTCCTTTTTTATGGCCTTCGACGAGAAGCAGCGGGAGGTGCGCGAGCCCTACCCTCCGCTGGGCACCCTGATCGCCGCGGCCTGCGCCCGCCGCGAGGGCCACGAGGTCGCGCTGTTCGACGCCATGCTCGCGGATTCGACGGCTCGCTTCGCGGAACAACTGGATGCAACTCGCGCGGAGGCTGTCGTCTTTTTTGAAGACAATTTCAACTGGCTTTCCAAAATGTGTCTCAATCGGATGAGAACCGCCTGCGGCGAAATGATCGCCATGGCCAAGCAACGGGATTTGCCGGTGCTCGCGGCGGGTTCGGACGCCTCGGATTGCCCCGAGGTCTACTTGAACATGGGTGCGGATTACGTGATCAAGGGAGAGGCGGAATTTCGCATCCTGGAAGTGATCGCCAATGGCCTCGGGCCAGGGGCGTCCTACCGAGGAGCGGGCGTCTTTCATTTGGCGGACGGCCAGGTTGTAGGGGAACCGCCGGTCCGGGGAATGCGCGACCTATCGGGATTCCCTGCCGCGGCTTGGGACTTGGCGGACATGGAAAGCTATCGCCGGGTTTGGCGGGAGAACCACGGCTACTTTTCGCTCAACATGATGACCACCCGAGGTTGCCCCTACCGTTGTAATTGGTGCGCCAAGCCCATTCATGGCAGGCGGTACGATGTCCGCGACCCAGCCGACACCGCGCGCGAATTGCATCTTCTCAAAACCCGCTACCAACCCGATCACATTTGGTTTACCGACGATATTTTTGGCCTGAAACCACACTGGGTGGAGCGTTTCGCCGAAGAAGTCCGCCGCCTTGACGCGGTCGTTCCCTTTAAAATTCAGGCGCGCGCGGATCTGATGCGGCCGAAAACCGTGAACGCCTTGCGGGAGGCCGGCTGTAAAACCGTGTGGATGGGGGTGGAATCGGGTTCCCAGAAGGTTTTGGACGCCATGGACAAGGACCTGCGCGTGGAGGACATCCATCGCGCGGGAGAACTTCTGCGCGACGCGGGCATCGAGATCTGTTTTTTTCTCCAATTCGGCTATCCGGGCGAACGCGCCGAGGATATCCGGCGCACTTGGCAAATGGTGGAAACCATCCGCCCGGACCGCATCGGCATCAGCGTGGCCTATCCCCTGCCCGGCACCAAATTCCACGCTTTGGTCGCCGACCAAATCGAGGAACGCGACCACTGGGAGCACAGCCAGTACATGCGGCCCATCCATCGGGCGCCCTATCCCGCCGCGCTCTATCCTCAACTCTACGAATACTTCCACCAACGTTTTCAGCAACTAAAACATCCACACCGCAAAGGCTTGCGCCGCCTGAAAGACGCCTGCAAGCACTGGATCACGCGCCGCCGTTTGAGGCAATTTCGCGTGGAGGGGATTCCATTCCCATGAAGCTGTTGCTGGTTCACGCCTATCATCTCGCGCTGGACGAGGCCGAACGGGCGGTCATGAAACCCTACCCGCCCCTGGGCCCGCTTTACCTCAGCGCCTACCTCAAGGAACAGGGCCACGAGGTTCAGGTGTACGACGGCACCTTTCAGCGGCCCGAAGACTTCACGACCAGGCTCGCCCATTTCAAGCCAGAGGTCGTGGGCTTTTACGCCAACATGATGACCCGCCATCAGGTTTTGCGCCTGCGCCGAGAGATCCGCGACCCCAAGATTCGCGTGGTGGTGGGCGGGCCGGATCCGCCCTACTACGCCGAGTCCTATCTGGAAAGGGGCTTTGAGGTAGTCATCGCGGGAGAAGGAGAGCGCCCCTTTTCCTCCTGGCTGGAGCACATCGACGATCCCGATCACTGGCCATCCATCGAGGGGCTGATTTTTCACCGCGAGGGACAAGTGGTGCGAACCGCGCCACAAAAACCCAACCTTTCCCTTGACCGCCTGCCCTTGCCCGACCGCAAGGCCATTGACCTGGAAGCCTATCTAAACTGTTGGGAGCGGCATCATGGCGCGCGGCCCATCAGCCTGATCACCTCTCGAGGTTGTCCCTACCGCTGTACCTGGTGTAGCCACAATGTGTTCGGTTATTCGCTGCGCAAACGCTCCCCGCAACATGTCCTGCAAGAGCTGGAGTGGCTGCGGCGCCACTATCGCTTCGACCACTACTGGTTCGCCGACGATGTCTTTACCATCAAACACCCCTGGCTTTTTGAGATGCGGGACCTGCTGCGCGCCCATCCCGACCTGGCCCTGCCTTTCGAGTGCATCTCCCGCGCGGACCGGCTCACCCCCGAAATTGTGGCAGCTTTGCGGGAAATGCGCTGCGCCCGACTTTGGGTAGGCGCGGAAAGCGGCTCGCAACGCCTCCTGGACCTGATGCAACGGGGCGTGACCCGAGAACAGGTGATTCAGGCGATCGGTTGGCTCAAGGCGGCCGGCATCGAGACCGGCATGTTCTTTATGTGGGGCTTCATGGACGAGGGCTTCCAGGACGTGCTGGACACGGTCAGCCTGGTGGAGGCCTGCGCGCCGGACACGGCTCTCACGACCCTGGCCTACCCCATCAAGGGCACGGTTTTTCACCAGGCTCTCGCCGATGGCGGCCAGCTGGGCGACGATCCCCCTTTCGAGGCCGGTACGGATCGCAATATCCCCATTCGCTCCCAACCGGCCCGGCCCCTTTACGACCTGGCCAACCGCATGTTGCATTCCGCGCTCCAACGGCGCCGTCCCCGCCGCGGGCCCATCCATCGGCTGAAGGGTCTTGCCCACCACGCCCGTTACCACTACTGCCGCCAGCGGCTCAAGCGCGGTTTTGCGCGACACCCAATCGGGAATAACCGCACTGATCTGGAATCGAGCCCTCAGAGCTAGGCACCGCCAGCTCTCACTCGCCCGTGGCGGCCACCGATTCCGGAGCCCTCGCCGGGTTCTCTCGGCCTGGTTTGTGACCGGCCTCCTCCAGCTCATCCACGCCAATGCCCCAGGCCTTCATCTCCCGCGCCAGTTCCCCGCGCTGTTTGGACAGATGATCGCGCACCGGGTGTGCGGCGATTCGATGCCGGTTCAACCGTTTTTCCAATTCCTGGAAGATCACGTATTGGCGCGTGGGCGGATGGGGTTTGTACACGGTCTCCCCCGGCTGGTACAGGCCCTTGGTGCGCCAGCGCAGCCGATGGTACTCGAGCCGATCGAGCAGCCACCCCAGCGGCGAACGAACGATTCCATCCAAAACCCGCCAGCGCCATTGCCGCCGAGGCGTCACATCCACCCGTTTGGCGGCCAGGCTTGGCGCGTTGGGCGTCAGCTTCCGATACCAGGCATTGGCGGCCTCGAACCGCGCCAGCACCTTGCCCGACTTCAAGGGAATGGCCATGCTGAACTCGATAGCGGTGAACAGATTGGGAAAGGCCAGGGCCAGGGATCGGTCGGAGATGGCGTAGTTGGGGCAAAATTCGATGGGTTTCCGCATGCGAAAAAACAGTCGCAACACCAGGTATCCCAACCACATGCGTCGATGATCAAGGATCAGCAGCAAATCCGCGTCAGCCCTCTCGGTGGGATTCTTAGCGGCCAGGCTTCCGGTCAACAGCACGGCCTTGAGCCAGGAGAGCGCGAGCACCGGGGGCAGGTAGCGGTGAATTTCGGCCCATTTCTTCTCGACCAAGGAGCTTTTCCCTTGCCGCGCTTGAGCCAGGAACGCCCGCCCGGGCAAACACCAATAGCCGTTTTCCTTTTCAAGCCGATGCGAGGCCAACAGGGTCCCGAGGGTTTCCTCGATCTCGGCCCGCTCCATTGTGCGCAAAGGAAGATAAGTGGCAATTTCCTCGGTCAGTAGCGGGAAATCGAAGCAGTCCGCATAGGCCACGGCCACGAGGACCGCATCCTCCGGCAGGAGTGTTTCCGAGGCTGACAAGGTTTCATTGGGCATGGCGCTCACTTTTCACGCCGCAAAACGATTTTACGGGCTTCTTGAATTCTTCGCGGGCGACTTAGAAAGTTTCTTATTATTCCACTAAACCGCTGTACTCTCAAACATTAGTTTTACGATCGTGATTCCAACCACCGCTCGTTTGGTGAGCGATCTCGCGACTATTCGATTCCACGTGGTCACTATCCCGCCGCCACGGGTATAATGGATACCCAATGACGGAAGATCGTTCTCGCGCTTTGATGGGCCGAATCGGACGACCCTGGCGACGCTTCGAGGAAAAGACAAACTTGGATTTCGGGGATCTGAACCCGCGATTTATTGCGGCGGCGACAGCGACTTTTTTCGAAAAAATGGAACGACGCATCAATCACTTGGGCCGTCCCGGCGGCCATCCACGAGGAGCAACAGCATGGAATATCGGTACCTGGGCAAATCCGGCCTTCAGGTCAGCGCGCTTTCCTTCGGATCTTGGGTAACCTTCGCCAATCAGGTGGACGATAGCCTGGCCGAAACCCTGATCGGCATTGCTTTCGACGCGGGCGTGAATTTCTTCGACAATGCCGAGGTTTACGCGGCCGGCGAATCGGAGATCATCATGGGCCGCGTGCTCAGGAAATTGAACCGCGGTCGCGATACCTATTGCGTGTCCAGCAAGGTTTTTTGGGGCGGCGAGTTGCCCACCCAACGAGGCCTGACCCGCAAACACATCTTCGATGCCTGCCACGCGGCCCTGAAACGCCTGCGGGTAGACTATCTCGACCTGTACTTCTGTCACCGGCCCGACCCGCACACGCCCATGGAGGAAACCGTACGCGCCATGCACGATCTCGTGGCCCAGGGCAAGGTGATGTATTGGGGCACCTCGGAATGGTCGGCCCAAGAGCTTCAGGACGCCTACGGGACCGCGCGCCAATTCCACCTGACGCCGCCCACCATGGAACAGCCGCAATACAATCTGTTCTGCCGCGAAAAGGTGGAGCGCGACTACCTGCCGCTCTACCACGGCATGGGCCTGGGCACCACGATTTGGTCGCCGCTCGCCTCGGGCGTGCTGACCGGAAAGTACCGCGAGGGCATTCAGCCGAACAGCCGCATGGCCCTCCCCGGCTTTGAATGGCTGCGCAAGAAGGTGGAATCCGAGAGCGGCCGGCGCGAAATCGAACTGGCGGTCGGCCTGGAGGCCATCGCCAATGATATGGGCATCAGCCTGACCAAGCTGGCCATTGCCTGGTGTTTAAAAAACCCCCATGTCAGCACCGTAATTCTGGGCGCCTCGCGCGCGTCCCAATTGGAAGAGAATCTGGAGGCCTTGGATGCCCTTCCCCTGTTGACCGACGAGGCAATGGCTCGTATCGAATCGGTCGTCGGCAACCAACCCAAGCAACCCACGGACTTCCGCTGAGCCTGGACTCCGGGCATTGCGCGGGTTGTAGATTGACGACCGGGCGCTAGGAGTCATGAACAAACCACCACGGCGCCCGCGCGGCGCCCCGTTCTCGGGTTTTGCTCCTTACGCCGGCTGCCAATCTCTAATGACTTCCCATCCACAAAGCTGAATTGGCTTTTTTCTTGCTCTCCAGGCTCAAACAACCGGGCGCGGGGAGCAAATTCCGGGAAGGTCTCGCGGCGAGTATCGAGCCCAAAGCGCCGTTCACCCGCCATCAAGGCCTTGCCAACCGCCACTTTAGAGGCTAGATTAGGCCCTTGGCCTATCCCGAAGCCAGTAAGCGTTTCCAGCGGCCCATGATTTTTTCCGGGGGTTTGTCAACAACTATCATGGATTGGTCTTCTCTATTCAATGAAACCGCGCTACAAAACCTGGCGATCCTGCCCACCCTCATCAATCTGGTATTGGTGCTGATTTTAGGGCAAATCCTGTCCTGGCATTATCTCCACTTCTCACGGGTGCTCACCAATAAACGTAAGTTCGCGCGTATCTTCGTCACGCTTTCCGCCACCACCATGCTGGTCATTTCCGTGGTGAAAACTTCCCTGGCGCTCTCGCTGGGTCTGGTGGGCGCGCTTTCCATCATCCGCTTCCGAACGCCGGTCAAGGAGCCGGAAGACCTGGCGTACCTGTTCCTGGCCCTCGCCATGGGTATCGGATTGGGCGCGGACCAACGCCTCGCCACCTGTATCCTGTTTTTCGGGATCCTGATCGCCGGCGCCCTCTTACAGCGGTTCACCGGCGAGCCGGGAAGCCTGCCCCGTGTTTACGCCCATGTGACCACAAAATTGGAGCGGGACGGAAACGCTATTTCCACGGAGGAGGGCTTGCGCCTGCTGCTGGATCGGGCCACCCAGGACAATGTCACCGCCGATCTGCGCCGGGTGGACACCCGCGACAATACCCTCGACGCCACCCTCATCCTGGACCTGACACAAACCCAGGATATCGGCGCGGTGATCAGCCGCATCCAGGAAGTGTTTCCAACCGCGTCCGTTAGCGTGGTCGAGGGACTCAGCCTCGACTGATTTTCCAACCGTGAAGCAGCAGGGAGTATGAAACCGCATGGCAACCACCCAAACATGCAGCCCGCCAGGCGATGGGCGCTTTTTCCGTGCCGGCCAAGCGTAAAAGGATTGGGATCGGCTTCCCCGCATCAGGTAGACGCGAGATGATCGTCAAACAAAAAAATACAAATAGATCCCAGGTAATCTACGGGATCGCGCTTTTGTTCGTGGGCGTGCTGATCGGACTCCTGATCGACCCGATGACGGCTTCGGTCCCCTCTCCCAAAAGCGCTTCCTCACCCCCAAAACCCGACAAGAACCCTCCGACCCCGGCGGAAAACCAACTCGACACCCTGTTCGTGGAGCTCGGGGAACAAGAGGCCGCGGTAATTCAGAATGTCAGGGACAAGGCCCTGGAGCGCGGGGTGATCGTTCAGGAGGAGGAAGACACGGTGCCCGCGCGCGTGCGCCTGGGCGAAAAAACCGTGGCGGCCAAGGTCCGCATCAAGGGCGACTGGACCGATCACGTGAAAGGCGAGAAATGGTCCTTGCGGGTCCAACTCGACGCCGACAAGTTGCTCGGCATGCGCAGCTTCTCGGTGCAGGACCCCCAAACGCGGGGTTACTTGTGGGAATGGGTGGTGCATCAGGCCGCGTCTCGGGAGGGCCTGCTCGCGCCGCGCTCCACTTTCGTGAACCTGGTCGTCAACGGCCAGGCCAAGGGCATCTTCTTCCTGGAGGAACATTTCAGTAAGGAGATGCTGGAATCCCAGTCCAGGCGAGAGGGCCCGATCCTCATTTTGGACGAGGGCAGCATTTGGAGCGTGTACCTGCAAAATTACATCGGCAAGCTGGGATTCGGTTCACAAATCCCCGAAATGTTCCAGCCCGCGCTCACACCCTCCCGATCCGAGATTCGGGCCTATGGCGCCAACCGCATGGCCGGAGTGGAAAACCTCAACCGCACCCTGGTCGCCGGTCTGGAAAAAATGCAGGCCTTGCAAAACCTG
>JBGTRP010000287.1:0-8147 GCA_041940685.1 Acanthopleuribacteraceae bacterium | reverse complement strand
TCAATTGTTGGCTGAGCGCCGCTTCCAATTGGAAAGAGGCGATCCGTCCCTGGCGCCGGCCGCCTTCCGGGCGGGACCCATCCGTGGGGAGTTCCAGCGGCGGGGGTAGGTTCTTCAGATTTTGCAGCCAAAAGAGCAGTTGTTCCTCCAGTGCTTTTCCCGCGAACCTATTCCGCTGCCACAGGGCGAAATCGCCGTATCGTATTTCTAAAGGCGGCAGTTCTGGCGGGTCCCCTTGAACTAGGGTGCGGTAATTTTGAGCGAACTCGCGAATCAAAATTCCCATGGACCACGCATCCGAAATAATGTGGTGCAGGGTGAGCGAGAACATATGTTCACCCGGGGCGATTCGCAGCAGGCAAACCCGAACCAGCGGGCCTTTCTCCAGGTCGAAGGGGATCTCCGCCCAGGCGGTGAGCGCGGCCTCTTGGATTTTTCGGGCGGAGGATTGCTCCAAGCGCGTAAGGTCCAGAAAAAGGGGGACCATCGACATGGAGGGCATGAGCACTTGATAGGGTTCGCCCTCGCGTTCCCTGAATTGGGTCCGCGGGCCCTCGTGACGGTCGACCAGAAGTTGTAGGCTCTTTTCGAAAGCGGCGGTATCGCAGGGACCGAGGACCCGGGCCGTCGAGGTAATGTGATAGGTAGAGCCCGGTTCCTCCAGCCGCTCCACCAGCCACAGCCGCTGTTGGGCGAAGGAGAGAGGGAAACGTTCGGCTTCGGAGAGGCGGGGAATGGATGCTCCTTCGCGGCTGCCGCTTTTTTCCCGTGAGGCCAATACCATGCTGAGCCCCGCGATGGTGGGCGCCTCGAAAAAATCGCCCACGGTCAACTCCGCGCCCAGCTCCTGCCAAATTCTGGAAATGGCTTGGGTTGCCAAAAGTGAATGCCCTCCAAGGTCAAAAAAGTTCTCGTGAATTCCCAAGGGTGGCGTACGCAAAACTTCCCGCCAAATTTGCTCGACCCTGCGCTCAATCTCATTGCGAGGCGGCTCCAACTCGGCCCGTTTGGTTTGTTCCTCGGGTTCCGGCAGTGCAATTCGGTCGAGCTTGCCGTTGGCCGTCAAGGGAAAGGCGTCCAGTTGCAGGAAGCTCGCGGGCACCATGAAGGCCGGCAGCCGGTCCCGGAGCCAAGAGCGCGGCGTATCGCGCTCCAAGCTTTTCGAAGCCGTAAAATAGGCGCATAAACGAGGGTTTTCGGAATCCTCATCGCGTTTTAAAACCAGAGCCCGCTCGATATGCGAATGGCGTTCCAACTCCGCTTCGATTTCGCCCGGCTCGATTCGGTAACCGCGAAGCTTGATTTGGCGATCCAGGCGGTCCTGGCACACCAGGCGGCCATCGGCCAATTGCCTGCCCCGGTCGCCGCTCCGATAAATGCGGTCTCCCAGGCCGAATGGATGGGGCGTGAACACGGCCGCGGTTCGGTCCGGTCGGTTCAGGTATCCCCTGGCAAGGCCCACGCCCGCGAGACAAATCTCCCCCACGGCTCCCGTCGGCATGGCCCGCGCGCGCGAGTCCAAAACCAGGGCCTCACAACCATCGATGGCCTTGCCGATGGCGATGGTTCCGCTCGGATCGCTCACCCTTTCCAAGATACAGCCGATGGTCGCCTCGGTGGGCCCGTATTCGTTGTAAATTTCCATTTCAGGGTTGCATTTTTGTAAAAAAGTCACCGCTACCCGTTTGAGGGCTTCCCCGCCAAGAATGACTTTTTTGACCGCTGAACCTGCGGAGGCCCTGCGCGGCAGGAGGCCCAGATGGGAAGGGGTGAGCTTGAGCGCGCCTATCCCCTTATCTTCATAAAAAAGCTTCGCCATCACCTGATCCATGTGTTCGTCCGCGTCGTGTATGAAAAGCTCCCGGCCGTGGAGCAGGGGCAAGAAAAGGCTGGTCAAGCTGAAATCAAAGGACAACGGGGTAAAAAACGCGCCGTTTCCACCCTCCGGCTCAGGAACATAGGTCCGTTTGGCCCAACTCAAATAGTTGGCCAACCCGGCATGGGTGATTTGGCAACCCTTTGGCGATCCCGTGGAGCCGGATGTGAAAAGAATATATGCAAGGTTCTCGGGAAAAGGTTTGGGCAGCGGAAGGGGCCATGCCGGGGGAAGAGCGTCCAACTGCGCATCCGGGGCGAAGACCGCCACTCCTAAGTCCGAGGCTTCTAGTAAGTTTTCTGTATCGATCATTAGAATAACGGGTTGGATGTCGGCAATTAGGTTTGACAATCTGGGCTCGGGCAGTTCGGGTTCAAGGGGAACGAAGGCCGCGCCTGATTTGAGAATGCCCAAAAGTGCGATGATCATCCACTCCGATGGTTTCATCCTCAAGCCGACGCGGGATTCCGGTCCGACGCCATGCTCGCGCACCAAGTAACAGGCGAGCCGGTTGCTGAGCTCCTCCAGACGCTCGTAGCTGGTTGTCCTTCCCTCGAAATGGAGCGCCGTCCGTTTGCCATGATCCCATGCCTGCCGTTGGAACAGGTCGATAACGCTCTCAAAAGGTTGGGTGTGAAAGGCATTTTGAATGGCGCGCGGCTTGGGTGGGCGCACGAGCTCAAGATTCTCAAGCCTGTCGTCTAAATTCGCGAGGAATTCGTGTAGGCCGGCCAGGCGTCTTACCAGAACCTCCACGACCAAAGAGTCGAAACTCTTGGCCGGAAACTCCGCATAAATTTCGGTTTGGCCGGCTAAATCGAGTCGGATAACGATATCGTTTGCGCCGAGTTCTGCCGGGGGAGCCTGCAATTTTTTATCCCAAACCACCAGGTTCGTAAGGTCTTGGAGACTCCTGCCGAACTCCTGGCGCGAGAGGGCGGCTACCGGAAAAAAACCGTGGGCAAAGCCGGCTTCCAACTTTCCCGCAACCATGAGAAGCAAATCCCGAACCCTCACCGCCCCACTCAATTCGAAAACCATGGGTAGCGGGCCGGCTTCCTCGGAAACAGGCCCGGGCCCGAAAAGGGGTGAGGGCATTAACCATACGACCCGGTCGCGGTCCATGTAGCGGGCGGTCTGCCAAACCAGAGCCGCAACAACGGCGCTAAAGCGGCTTACATGGTCCGACGCCAAGCGGTTCAACAGGTCTATAGACGCGCTTGTAAATGGTCTCCGATGGGTCCGCCTCTCCCGAGGATCGGGCTCGCCCGCGTCCAGAAGCCAGCGCGACCCGCTTTCCGCCCGCGCCAACTCCTCCCGCCAGTAGGCGCGGGCTTCCTGATAGCCGCTGTCCGTGGCCATCAGATGGTAATCCTCCAGAAAACCCGGCTTCATCTCGTCCACGCTTTTCATAGGTTCAGGCTCACGGTGACTTTTTTGCGCTCCGAGCTTGCGGGGGCCCGTTCAATGAGGGGAATTTCTCCCATTTTTTGTTCCGGCCCAGAGACCATGGCGGCAATCACCTTGCAAAGGCGATCGCCCATGGCCTCCATGGTTTTCCGCTCGAATAATCCGGCATGGTAGGTGAGGTTGATTTCCAGGTTTGCGGGAAAGTCGGAGATGAGAAAGGTAAGGTCGTACTTGGTGTTGCGATTCTTCAGCAATATATCGCGAACCTCGATTCCCGTGGACCGAAAGGCGTCCGCCGCCCCTGAGTTGGAATCGATCTCGGACACGTAGTCCACCTGAACATCGAAGATGGGATTGCGGTTGCGTTGGGTGCGTACGCCCAAATCCTGGATGAGAAGATCAAATGGGTAGGACTGGTGTGCCCAAGCGCCTTGGATATTTTTCACTGTCTTTTGGATCACATTGGCGATGCTGTCCTGCTCCTCTAATTTCTGGCGCAGCACGAGCGTGTTCAAGAAACATCCGATTTGATGTTCCAGATCCCGGTGTTCGCGGCCGGAAACCTGTGTGCCTACCGTCAGATCGTTCTGGTTGGTGTAGCGGAAAAGGAGGATGAAAATGGCCGCGGTCAAAAGGTGATAGCGGGTGGCGCCGTATTGGGAAACCAGGGAGGACAGGCCCTCGCTGGTCGCCTTGTCAATAACCAAAAGCAGATCCGCTCCCGGGGCGTCGCCCTCATCCCTTTTTTCCCGATCGTAGGGTAGGCGCAATCTTGGCGGTTCCTCGGCCAATTGCGCTCGCCAAAATTTTCGCTGTTCGTCCATGGCGGGCGATTCGAGCAACCGCCGATGCCAGGAAGCGTAATCCTTGTACTGAATCCTCGGGTCGGGCAGGGGATTGGGTTCTCCTTTCCTGAGGGCCGTGTACAGAATCATCATCTCTCGAATTATCGTGGCAATGGACCAGAAATCGCCGATGATGTGGTGAATGACGAACAGCAACAGATGCTGGTCATCGCGGGTTTGATAGAGTGCGGCGCGCACCAGCGGTCCTCTTGCCAGGTCTAGCGGACGTCGGCAAAACTCGCGCGCGAAGGACTCGGGTTCCCTCTCGGCCTCCAGAGATTCCCGCAAGTCCCTTTGCTCCAGGCGGAAACCCGCCCGCTCAGGCGCCTGGACGATCTGCTTGATCTCCCCGGCTTTTAAGGCAAATAGGGTTCGCAGGCTTTCGTGGCGTTCGACCAGCATTTGGATTGCCCCGGCCAATGCCACGGCGTCCAAATCTCCTTCCAGCATGAAAGCGCCGGGGATGTGATAGGCTTCCGATGCTCCGGGCGCCTGGCTTGCCAGCCAAATTCGCCGCTGTGCGTGAGAGACCGGGTAATCCGCTTGGGCGGCAACCGGTTCAATGGGCTCGAAAGCCTCGCCTTTGTCGCTTTGGTCGATATGGTCGGCCAACTGGCGAATCGTTTCCAGGCGGAAGAGGTCGGCAAAGCTGATCGCGACGCCCAGAAGTTGGTGGATTCGGGAAACCACGCGGATGGCCTTTAGGCTGTGCCCGCCAAGCTCGAAAAAGCCCGAGTTTACATCCGGACGCTCCAGTCCGAGAACTTCTTCCCAAATCGAGGCCAACGCCCTTTCGGTTTCCGTTCGCGCCTTGGCGCCCGGGGATGGCGCTTCCGCGGGGTTGGCTTCCGACGCGCGGCGTTGCAGGGCGACGCGGTCGATTTTACCACTGGGGGTAAGCGGCCAAGAATCGAGCAGGGTAACCTGCCGGGGAACCATGTAGGCGGGCAGCAACTCCGCTAACTCGCGGCGCGCCGTTTCTCCTGTTTTTTGTGCTTCTCCCTTCAGTATCAGGTAGCCATGGAGGGAGACGCTTTTGCTGGAAACCGTTACCACAACCGCCTCACGGACGCCATCCAACCGCAAAAAGGCCGCCTCGATCTCCCCCGGCTCGATCCGATGGCCGCGAATCTTCACCTGATGGTCGCCGCGGCCGAAGAACAGCAGAGTCCCATCTTCGCGGAAGCAACCCAAATCGCCGGTGCGATAGATTCGACTGGGGAAATCCGGGTCGAACGGGTTGGTGAAGAAGGCCGCCCGCGTCAGTTGCGGTTGATGGAGATAACCGCGTACCACGCCGCTGCCGGCAACCAGGATTTCGCCCTTTACGCCCACGGGGCAAAGGTTCATGAAGGGATCGGCCACATAGATCCGCATGTTGCGGATGGGGCGGCCGATGGGAATCTGATCCCGCTCGGGCGGCGCGCTGAGGCGATGGTGTGTGATCGAATCGGAAGCCTCCGTGGGCCCGTAGGCATTGAGGAGCGGAATTTGGGGAAACCGTTCAAACCAGCGCCGCGCGATTTCCGCTTTCAGCGTTTCGCCGATGGTGATCATCAGCTCCAAATTTGGCAAACCCCTCGCATGGTCGGGACCCAGTTCATCGAGCGCCAAGCCGAGGTAGGAGGGCACGAGCTGGACATGGGTGACGAATTGGTTCGCGAATTCCGTGAACAGCGCGGTTGGCCGCATGATGAGCGCGTTGCCGCAAATCAGCGTCCGGCCTCCGCTAACCAGAGCGGCAAAAAACTGCCAAACCGAAATATCGAAACAGTGTGAGGCGGTTTGCGCCACGACCGCCTTCTCGCCGAGAGCGAGGCTTTCGATCATTGCTTGGATATGGTTGGCCATGCCCCGATGCTCCACCATGGCGCCCTTGGGTTTGCCCGTGGAGCCGGAGGTATAGATCACATAGGCGAGCCGATCCAACTCGGGAGGACAAGCCTCGGCATTTGGGTTGTGGTCCCCTTCGACGGCATCCGATTCCGGTTCGCCGGAAAGCATCAAGAGGGGAAGACCGGAGATAGAGGCCAATTGGTTCGCGGACCGCCCGTCGGCGATCGCCAACTTGGCGCCACAGTCTTCAAAAATCGTTTTCAGCCTAGCATTGGGTTGTTCTAGATCCAGCGGCACATACGCGGCGCCGCATTTCCAAACCGCCAGAATCGCCTTGGCCATTTCCGGGGAACGCGTCAGCGGAAGGGCGATGGGGTCCTCGGGTTGGACCTTAGTCCGTCGGGCAATGCGCCCGGCCAGCAATCCGCTCTCGCGCTCCAGACAGCCGAGGGTCATAAAGGCCTGGTTTTGTTGATAGGCGACCCTGTCGGGGATGGTGCGCGCGTAATTTGCCAGGCGTCGGAGAGGCGTCATGCTTTCGGAAAGCAACATTTCGGTGTGATTCCAATCGATCAAAATGCGGCGCAGTTCCTCCGATGACAGCATGGGCATTTGGGTTACGGGGGAATCGGGGTTTTCCACGAGGCCCGCCAGCAGGGTTTCAAGATGGCCTAGCAGCCGTTGAACAGCCTTCGTGTGGAAACGCGCGCCATCGTACATGACCCGAATATTGAGATCCGTGCCGGGCGTGAAGACCAGGGTCAACGGGTAATTGTTGGGTTCGTGGGAATGGATATCGCGAATTTCGAGGCCTCCGATGCTTCCCAAGAGCTCGTCGTCAACCGGATAGTTCTCGAAGATGACAATGGTCTCGAACAGCGCCGCGCCCGCGGGCAATTCGCTCCATCCGCGTATTTCGGTCAGGGGGCACCAGGAGAAGGTTTCCCTTGCCGGCTGGGCTTCCTGCAAACGTTTCAGCCAGGGAACCACGGTAGTTTCCGGGTCGAGCCGGGTTCGTAGCGGCAAGGCGTTGATGAACACCCCGATCATGGCCTCCGATCCGGGTAGTTCCGGGGGCCGGCCCGAAACAATGGCGCCATGCACCGTCTCCCGTTCGCCACCGTAGCGGCTCAATAGGAGTGACCAGGCGCCCTGGCAAATGCTGTTGAGCGTCAGGTCATGAGCGCGGGAAAAGGCCCGCAGACGCCGCAAAAGCGAACCGGGAAGCTCTCGCCGCAGGTCGCGGTAATCGATTTCAGCCCGCGGCTCGCCCGGTTGGGATGCGTCCAAGGGCAAGGGCGTGGGTATGGAGAAACCCGCGAGCTCCCCGCGCCAAAAGGCTTCCGCTTCTCCCGAGTCCCGGCCCCCCAACCAGCGGATGTAATCCCGGAAGGGCGGGTGGCTTTCCAGGCGTGGCGAGCGGCCCGAACACAGGGCCTCATAGGTTTCCAGCACTTCCTTCAAGACCATGGCCGAGGCCCATCCATCCAGCAGCAAGTGGTGTTGATTCCAACAAAACCGATGCCGCTCCTCGCCAATGCGCAATACCGAGAAACGCATCAACGGCGCCTGGTCCAGCCGGTAGCGGGATTCGCGCTCCTGGGCAAGAAATTGCCGCCAGTCCGCTTCCATTACCTTTTCGGAACCGCCTTCCCCTTGCCGCTCCTGCCAGGCCAACTCAACCTCGCGGTGAATGACCTGAACCGGATGGGACATTCGACGCCAATGGAAGGACGCGCGCAATTGCCCATGGCGAGCCACAACCCGCCGCCATGCTTCCCGGAACCATTTCAGATCGAGCGGGCCCGCGAGAGTACAACTGAGTTGGTTGTAATAGGCCGCGGACTCCTGACTGTAAAGGGAGTGAAACAACATGCCCTGCTGCATGGGCGACAGTTTGTAAATATCCTCAATTTCAGCGGTTGGGCGCGCCGGCGCTTGGCTTGTCAACAACTTGTCCAGGTCCTCCCCGGAAAGCTCGGCCGCCGGGAAATCCGATGGCGTCAGGGCCTGGCGAAGCCATTCGGAGGGCGTTTGGCTCAGGGCGACCAAATAGGTTTCCATTTGCCGCAATAGCCGGCGAATGGATTCGCTTCGGTGGGTGTTGCGGTTGTAATCGAGGGTCAGGTGCAAGCGCCGGCCCGAAATGGCCGCGTTGATCTCCCAGGCATGGTCGCGCA
>JBGTRP010000286.1:0-8148 GCA_041940685.1 Acanthopleuribacteraceae bacterium | reverse complement strand
GGACACCGAGGAAGAGCGCGTCTGGCAGATCGTCGGCGACAGCGAGGCCGACGCCAAGGCCGGCCGCATCTCCATTTCCTCGCCGCTCGCCCGCGCCCTCATCGGCAAGAAGGTGGGCGCCACGGTCGAGGTGAAACCATAGGGCCACAGCACCAATTCGCTGAAACTGTGGATGTCCATAAACACGCCGGTAGCGTCCTCGGGCGCGGGATCGCCGATTCCGGAGCCCCGCTGATCTGGAAAAATGGACAGCAGGTAGGCTTCGATAGCCTGGATCTCGGGTTCGGAGGCCGCGGAGGGACCGCGAAAAGAATTGCTGCAGGGGTCGGTGCTGGAGCCGTTGCAGCAGCCCCACAAATAGCTGAAGTTGCGGTTGAGGTCGATCCCCCGCTGGTTGGTGCCGGTACAGAAATCGTTATCCGTGTTCTTGCGCCACAGCAAGCCGCTTTCGGCATGGGCGCGGCCGTCGGGGTTGGCCTGCAGGAGAAGGTGAACCTCGTGATGATCCAAGATCCAGGTGGCGTCGGCGTCGTTTCCGTAGCCGTCGATAAGCCAGGCCGCGAAGTCGGTGACCAGCGCCGCAGTGGCGTACTCCCGCGCGTGTACGCCGCCCATGGCGAACAGAACGGGTTTGGGTCCGGCCAGATTGCGGTTGGTGAGACGCAGCACCCACAGATCGGAACCCTCGACCTGACTTTGGGTTTTCTCCCATGAATCGCCGATGTCCACCCACTCGGCCAGGTCGGGATTCGCCGCGACGACGCCCTCGGCAAAGGCATAGGTTTCCGCCACGGTTCGGTAGCAGGGAAAACCGGGGATGCCGCCCACCTGGCCCGGCAGAAACGCGATGGGTTGGTGGTAGTAATCCGTGCGCGCTTCATCGATCTCAACTCGGAAGCCCAGGTCGACAAGCGCCTGATGCTCCAGGGCGTCCACATCAAGAATGAAATAACCGGCAACCGGGTCTCCGCCCCAGGGCGTGAACCTGGGCACGAGCCGGCCCAGAGAACCCTGATCTCCAAGGTAAACCCGCACCACCCAACGTTCCTCGGGCAGCGGCGGTTCGGGCACAGGCGTCTGAGCCGGCGCGATCGCCGCCAATACCAAACAGAACGAAAGCACAAGGCGGAAAGCGCCAAGCCGATGCGTCATAAGCAACATCTCCCCCGGAATTTGGGCCGCCTTATTCTACCATGCCCTACCGATGAGGATTTCACTACCCGCATGACGCGTCCCCAAACGAAACGAGGGGACGGTGATATCCGTCCCCTCGCGGGTTTTCGTTGCTAGTCTGGTCCCTGTTGAGGGAAAGAATCCCCGCCGGCGTTTATCCGGATGGGAATGGATTTAGATGCTCACCGTGTACCGTTTCACTCGGCGCAATACCCGGTCCGCGTATTTGCTGCCGGAATAGTCTCCGTCCCGCAGCATGCGCGACAAGCGGGTGGGCCCCAGGTTGTAGGCGGCCAGGGCGTGTTCCAGGCTGCCGAAGCGCTTGACGAGACCCCCGAGGTAGTTGATGCCGAAGGAAATATTCCAGGACGACTCCCAAAAGACATGTCCCCTGAAGGCGTATTCCTCGCGGATGCGGTTGGGGCCGAGAATGCGATGGGGCATCACCTGCATCAAGCCCTTGGCGCCGACCTTGGAACGGGCGCAGGGCCGAAAGGTCGACTCTACATCGATGACGGCCAGGACGATCGCGGGCGGGACCCCGACTTCCTCGGATTTATCCAGAATCAGTTGTGCGAGGTCGAGCAACTCCTTCCCGGAGGAAGAGAGCTCCCGCTTCGCGAGAATCGCCGCGATATGAAACGCGCGCTGGTCATATTGGTAGAGGTCCCAGACGGGCTCCTCGGGAACGGGTGTTTGGTGAATCTCCATGGAAACGGCATTGGGAAGAGCGGGCGCCGTAAAGACGCGGACATGGGTGTCCAAGCTCAAACCCGCGAGCGCAATTCCAGTCATTTTTAAGATCTTAACCATCTCACCTGCCTAAGAAATTTAGAATTCACAAGAGTCCAAACCCGGTTAAGCCCGCACACGTACAAATGCCAAGAAGATGAAGATAAAGTAAGCGAAGGAAATAAAAAAAGAGGCAGAACGGGCTTCAAAAAAGAGCGTTGGTTTTAATTCTGTCCGTGGGTTTGGAACCCTCGCTTGAAGATATTAGCCGGAGACCGGCTCGGTGTTTGTTGCAAATTTAATGCCGAAAACACAAAGCCTTCCGACTTGGGCATTATAAGTAAAAAAACACCAGCAAAAAAGGGGTTTACCTCACATTTTACCTGTTTTTAACACTGTCTCTCGGTGAGAGACGGCGCCCGAACGGCGATCACGGGAACTTTTTGCGGTCGGCGAGCGGACTGTTTCCGGCGGCGTCTGGAATTCTTGGCTGCCAGATCAGGGGCGGCTTGGTTTGGCCGCCCTCCTCCTTGAGGGCAAGGGCCCTGTCGCGGGCCGCCACGGCCTCCCCTTCCCTTCCCAGGGCCTGGTAGACCCGCGCCATTTGGCCATGAACCGCGCCAAAACGAGGATAGGCGGCCGCAACTTTCCGAAGCTCCTCCAGGCTGGCGGCATGGGCCTCCAGCAGGAACAGGGATTGGGCCAGGGAGAAGCGCACCTTCATGTCCTCGGGATTGGCGGCCAGGTATCGTTGGTAGGCCTCAACCGCTCCGGCCGGTTTGTTGGCCGCGCGCAAGAGGTTGCCCTTGAGACGCAGGCCATAGGCATAATCGGGAAACCGGTCGATCAGACCATCGAGCAACGCGATGGCCTCGGCAAATGCCCGTGGTTGTCCCCGGGTTTGGCCCAACAGCGCTTCGATCCGGCCCAGAACGGCGGCTGGTTCGCGGGGGTCGGGCCGGGACCCTTGGGATTTGGGCGCCGGATTGGGAGCCATGCCGAGCAGGTGTGGGTTCACCCTTTTCGAATCCGCTTTGGATATCCCTGAGGGCGGGGGCGAGGGCGACAGAAGCAGCAGGAGCCCGACCATCGCGAGGGCGGCCAGAAGAGACCATGATTTGCGATGCAAGGAGCGCCCGCAATCCCCGCAGAATCTTGCCAACCCGGCGCGAGGCGCGCCACAGGCACAGACGTTTCTATAGAAAACCCCTGCAAACGGGGAACGGGTTGGAGTTGAAACCTGATACCTCACGCCGCTTCACCTCCAAAGGCAATGCCGATTTTTTTGAGCAGCCCATAGGGAGGAATACCGCCCGCGAAAATGAACACATAGTCGTTGGGGATTTCCCGGGATCCGTCCTCGGTTTTCAGGCGAACCCCGCGTTCTTCGATCGATTCCAGCTCGGAATTGAAAATCACCTCGACCAGGCCATCGCGCATGGCACGCTCAATATTCTCCAGGTTGAGCTGCTTGATTCGAAAAAACTTGGATTTCCTGTAGGAGAGGGTCACCCGGTTCCCTTCCTGGCGCGCGAGCGCGATGGCGGCTTCCACCGCGCTGTCGCCGCCGCCGACCACCAACAGGTCCTCGTTCTCATAGTTACAGGCGTCGATGAGCTTGTACATCACCTTGCCCCGTTCCTCGCCCGGGACGCCGAGCTTGCGGGGAGAGCCCCTGCGGCCCAGCGCGAGAATTACGCGAAAGGCATAATGGGAGCCCTTGGAGGTTTTCACCTCGAAGCAGTGATCCCGCCGGTACACCTGTTCCAACACCTCGCCCCGGGAGATGGAAACCTCGTGTTTGCGGATGATGCCATGCCAGATTTCCAGCAATTCTTCCTTGGCGTATTGGTTTTTTTTGAGCCAGCCGTACATGGGAATTTCCACGGGCTGGGTGAGCATCATTTTCTTGCGCGGGTATTGGAGAATGGTGCCGCCCGCGTCTTCCTGATCCAGCACATGGGTATGAAATCCACGCTCCATGGAGGCGAGCGCCGCGCTTAGGCCCGCGGGTCCCGCGCCAACCACCACCAGGTCGTGGATGCAGCCATCCCCGGCCGGTTGGAATTCCCGGGCCATGGCCTCCACGGCTTTCACACCCTGCTGAACCGCATTTTTCACCAGGGCCAAACCGCCCAGTTCGCCCACGATATAAATCCCCGCCACATTGGTTTGGCAATCCGGCCCGAGCAGGGGCAAATCACTCCGCTGACTCAAGTCGCCCAAGCCGATCTTGACCGCCTCTACCGGACAAGCCTCGGCGCATTTGCCATGGCCCACGCAACGCAACCCATTAATAATGGTGGCCTTACCGCCAACAAGCCCGAGAACGCCACCCTCTGGACAGGCCGCCACGCAGGAACCACAGCCGATGCAGCGGCTGATATCGACCATGGGATGCTGGGCCTGGGGCTTATTGATTCCAAGGGAAACCGCCTCCTCATGGGCCCCGCGGTGAACCCGCTCCGTTTTCCGAGTCCTGCTCAGGTAGAGCCACAAGGTGAGGACGGTCAGCAAAAGCGTTGCCGACCAAATGAATATCGCTTCCATTCGAGCGGTTCCGGAGGCCGCGGCAAGGGGCGAGGCCATGGCCCAACCCGCCAGGAGCCAAGCCGTTCGCCGCAAAGCCCGAGTAACCGCGCGCGCGCGCAACCCCCCGAGGCGAAACCGGGCCTTCCAAACAGCGGGTTGTCGGGATGCGGCACCGCGAACCGTCTTGACGGGCCTCGGCCCTTCCCCTACCTGGTGTTTTGAGGCGCCAAGCGGCGGTTTCCGGAAACCAGAGTCCAAATGAGGGGAAAACTGAACGCTACCGCCTACCCCTGGCCTCTGGAACCTTGTCTCATGGCATGCCGCCAGCCTATTTCCAGCATGCCTGGAGCGGCCGGAAGCCCCGTTAAAGTCTGCAACCCAATTCCACATAAAAACGGTATCCCTCCGCATCGTCTCCCAAATTGTATTCGATCTGGTTGGACCAGAAAAAGCGACGGGCCAAGGCCATATAGGATTCAAAGCGCCACCATTCGGAATGCCGGTCCGACCCGGTGGAAAGAAATTCGTAATCGTAGTTGGAATAACTCAAACCCAAAGTGTTGCCCTTGTTCCCCAAACGGTAGCTCAGGCCGAGGGAGCCGCTGGTCCCGCGAGAAAGGGGATTCTCAAATCCATTCACGCGGAGATTCCCGGACCAGTGTTTTCCGGGAAAATTGCGCACAAAAATATTGGCCATGTAGGTGCTGGTTTCCTCATCGCTCCCCTCCCTGGTTCGCAGCCCGTAACTGCCATTGAAATTGATGTGAGGAGTGAATTTGAAACGCATATTGGCGCGCCACCCCCTGCGGGAGAGGTGATCGAAATAACGGTCGTCCCGGTTGCGCAAATCGTAGGTATAGTACTGCTTGCGGTCATCGAAACTCAGGGTGAGGTTGGCTTTGGGATTGAGGTTGAAACGGCCATAGGCATGAAGGTTGGTCAGCTCGGTCCCACTGCCCGCCTTGTCGCGCCGCCAATCCCGGTTAATTTCCAGCTCCGCGCTCTGGTAGAGCACGAACCGGCCCGCCCGGGTGTAGCGGTTGCGAATATAGGCGAATTCGCGGCTGACCGTTCCACCGTGGTACTCCCCGGCTACGGCCAAGGTAGATTCGAAACGCCGGTCGGCGTAGTCGCCTTTTTGAAAAAAGTAATAGGCCCCGTACTTCTGCAGGTCCGTGCTCGGCTCGGAATGCTGCCACTCGGGACGGGTTCCCGCGAAAACACCCACCTGAGAATGAGAGGCCGGGTTTAGGGCCAGGAGGCCGCCGTCGATATAGCCTACGCCGCTGAACTTATCGGAGAGGATACGCCCCACGCGGTAATGCCAGCGTGCATTCTCCCGGTCGAAGGTCAAGGAGGCCTCATAGATGCGGTTGCGCCATTCGGAATCATCGGAAGAGCCGTCTCCCGGCTCGTCAGCGGATTGGTAACGAGCGCGGGTTTTCACCCGGAAATGGTAACCATCTCCAAGGAAGTTTCTTCCGCGGAGGTTGAGGCGCAAGCCTGGCTGGTCGAAATCCCGCCCGTTTCCGCTCTCGTCGTTGAAACCGAAGTACTGAAAGGATACCGAGCCCCGCAGCACATCGTCTCTTTTGCGGGGCCGATCCGGGGGCAGGGGACCGGTTCGGGTCACCGGCCGTTCCCGCTTTCGGAGCGTCGGCGCGATCTCACCAGCGGCTTCCTCCGTCTTTTCGGGTTCTGCCTTTTTGACCAGCAGCACCGGATCGCCCACGGCCAGGTCCTCCGACTTTTCCAGAATTTCACAGGCCGCGGACTTCGAGGCCACTTGCGTTACGCGCAGCCGAGCCTTTTCCCGCCCGCCAACCTTGACCAGCAACTCGTCGCCGGGCGCCAAACCCATGTCTTTTCCATAATCCAGGTAAACCAGCTCGGAGGTCAGGTACCGAATGCGGATTTCAGTCTCGGTCGCGTTCCCCTGCAGACCGATCATCGCGAACAGGGACACGAGGGCGGCGCCGAGCATCCGTGGGTAGGACATGGTTCCCATCTTGTTTGGTTGATCGTATTTCACCGCTCATTTCCTCCCGTCAGGATGGCAGCTCAGGCAAGCCGGGCTGTCGTAGACATAACCGGAGACATCCTCGTGTTCCTCGGCCATATCTGCTTGGTTGTGCTCATGGCAGGTGATGCATTCGAAGCTGTTGAAATTACCCGCCAAATGGCAGTCGTTGCAGGTGTCCCACTCACCGCGATGCTCGCCGGAATAAATGGGGAAATACAGGCCGTCGTGATTGAATGAGCTGGGTTCCCAGGCGTTGGTGTTGTGGCAAAGGGTGCAGTCCGTGGGAAATCCCGCCGCCGCATGGTTGGGCGCCGCGTTGTTGTAGTCGGGCTCGTGGCATGCGATGCAATCCGTCGGCGTGTTCGCGAATCCATCCTCATGGCAGGCCCGGCAGTCCAACGCCAGGTGCCCGCCCGTCAGCGGGAAGGCCGTCTGCATATGGTCGAAGGTACTCGGCTCCCATGCGCTCGTGGTGTGGCATTGCTCGCAATCCGTGGGGAAGTTGTTGGTGATGTGGTTGGGATCTTCTACTCCCATGAAATCCGCCTCGTGGCACGCGATGCAGTCCGTCGGCGTGTTCGCGAATCCATCCTCATGGCAGGCCCGGCAGTCCAAAGCGAAGTGCCCGCCGGTCAGTGGAAAGGTGGGCGGATGTTCGAACACCGCATTTTCCCAACGCGCATCCACGGGCTGGTGGCAAATTTCACAATCGGTGGAAAAACCCACGGCCTGGTGATCGGGATCCTGACTCGCCTCGTAATCCTGCAAATGGCAACCCAGACAATCAATGGAGGTCCCGTGATATTCGTTGCGTTGCTGCTCCACGTGACAAGCTTCGCACTCGAGCCGGGCATGGGGACCCAGCAGGGGAAAGAGAGTTTGTTTGTGGTTTTCCAGCATCAGCAGCCGGATATCCCAACCCGTTTCCACATGACAAGTGGCGCAATCCACGCCCAACTCGCCACGGTGAATATCGAGGTGGCAGTCCACACAATTGTCGGGCGCCTCCGCGAACACGAGGTTTTGGTGGCAGGAGCGGCAATCCTGTTGCGCATGAGCCGCTTCCAGTGGAAAGCCGGTTTGGGAATGGTCAAATTGGTTGGAGATCTGTCTCCAATCCGTGGACACATGACAGGTTGCGCAGGGAGTTTGGATCGGGCCATGGGGGCTGGTGTTGGCCTCCTGGGCCTGACAGAGCGAAACGCCAAACCAAAGCCACCAATAAATTTTTAGGCTAAACAATTTTCCCGCTGTCATGGTTCTATCCTTCCCAAGCTTTTACATTCGGTGACAGGTTTCGCAACCGGGATCGATGGGTTTGTAGTGGGTCCAGGAGGTTGAGCCGTCGCTTTTCCTTTCATGGCAGGCATCACAGGCAAGTCCGGCATGGGCCCCTTCCAGGGGAAAGCGCGAGCGGATATTGTGTTCGAACCTCTCCGCCAGCCAATCCTGGGTTACATGACAACCCGCGCAATCGGTTTTATCTGCGGCGGATACAGAACCCGCTCCAGCGAACTGTCCGCGGTGGGGATCTTCATGGCAACTTTGGCAGGCGTGATCAAGGTTTTGGAAGCGCATGGACGCCGCGTTCTCTCCATGACACTGTGTACACATGGCCCGTTGATGGCCCCCCTTCAGGGGAAAGGCGGTTTCGTGGCGGGCAAATGCGACGTCGTCCCATTCCCCAA
>JBGTRP010000285.1:0-8163 GCA_041940685.1 Acanthopleuribacteraceae bacterium | reverse complement strand
AAGCATAATCACGTAGAACAGGGTCAGCCATGAGTTCTTTCGCACGTGCATCCTCGACTTCATTCCACTCCAAGCCAAAAAAGACCAATTGCTGATTCATAGATGAACTATATTCTTGGATTTTCTGGATGAATGCACCCCATTCAGGGTCAGTCGAATAGACCGTAAAATTCAAGCTAGCAAAACTGGCTACACGTCCGAAATCATCGAATATTGCCTCCAAGCGTGAATAAGCTTCACCAATTTCTTCGGCAACCAATTCATCCACTTTGCCATTGAGGTCCCCGGCAAAAGCCACGTACGTGTCCAGAAGCCGATCCAGCTTCTCCCTCGTCTGTCCAACGCCCTCGACCTGGGCTTTTGCCGAAACCAGCGCCTGATCCAAATGCTCCACGGAGGCCTCGATGCGCACCAAAATCGAATCCACCCGCTGATCGTACTTGGCGATCAGGCCGTCGACCCGGTCGAGCACCTCGTTGAGCCCGGAAGCTGGCTGGCCCTCAATAATTTTGCTGGTGTCCAGCACGGCAGCCGCTCCCGAGTCCGCGCCATCCGGAGGCGGAATCAATTCCACCAACTTTCCGCCTAGCGCGGATTTCGAGATGATCTTGGCGCCGATTCCATGGGGTAGCCGGACCTCCGGTTCGAGATTGCATATCACCAGCACCCGATCGCCCTCGGGGGCGAATTGAACCGCGCTCACGCTGCCGATCTCCTTGCCGCGATAAAGCACCTCCGCGCCGGTGTCCAATTGTTGCGCGTTGTCGAAAGCCAGGGTAAGGCGAGTCCCCGGGCTCAGGCGCTCCAACCCGCCGCCAACCTTGAAAATGGCGACCAGAAAGGCAAAAAAGGCGATGACAATGAAGATGCCTACCTTGACATCATTGCGAAAGACCACCATTCTCAGCCCTCCATAATATCGGTGATGTAGTCCTTGCGGCTCATGGTGCGGGGAATCGGCCCATCCGGCAGGCCGTTGATAAACTGGTGGACCAGCGGATCGCTGGACTCGCGAATTTCATCGCGGGTGCCCTCCCGCAGGATCTTGCCCTGATGCAACATGATAATGCGATCGGCAATGCGAAAGGCCGAGGAAAGCTCGTGGGTGATGACCATGCAGGTCATGTCCATTTTCTTGGCGAAGTCGAGGATCAGTTCGTCGATGACGGCCACGGCGATGGGATCCAGCCCCGCGGATGGCTCGTCAAAAAACAACATGCGCGGATCCAGGGCCATGGCGCGCGCGAAGGCGGCCCGCTTCTGCATGCCCCCTGAAATCTGGGAGGGCAACAGGTCTTCCGCATCGCGCAAGCCCACCTGCTCCAGCTTGATCTTGACCATGATGCGAATGGTTTCATCGTCCAATTGCGTGTGGTAGCGCAGGGGCAACGCCACGTTATCGCCCACGGTCAGGGAATTGAAGAGCGCGCCCGTCTGGAATGCGACGCCGTATTTCTTGCGCACCCGGTTGTAATGTTCCTCGGATTCGATGGCGGTGATCTCTTCCCCGTCGAGCCACACCTTTCCGTCGGTGATCGGCGTTGCGCCGATAATGCAGCGAAACACCGTGGACTTGCCCGCTCCGGAGCCGCCCATCAGCACCAGCACCTCACCCTTTTCCGCCTCGAAGCTCACGCCATCCAGTACGCGCCGGCCGGAATACTCCTTTACCAGGCCGTCTACCTTCAGCATCGATTTGGGGGAGTCATCGGGCATTCGGGCTCCAATCTCCGGCATCTCAGGGCCAATAAAAGATGGTGATTGCCGTGAAAATCGCATCGCCGGCAATAATTAACACCATACATAACACCACGGCCTCCATGGTGGCCTTGCCCACGCCGGTAGAGCCTCCCTTGACGGTTAAACCCTTGTAACAACCCACCATGGCGATAATCACGGCGAACAATAGCGACTTGAGAACACCGCTAATCATATCCTTGTTCTGCATGAAATCAAAGGTCGAGTCCATGTAGACCTCGTGGGAGAGACCGTAATGAAGGGTGCCGATGGCATAGCCGCCCAAAATCCCCATCAGATTGCCGTAAATGGTGAGCACCGGAAGCATGATCAGCAGGGCCAAAAAACGTGGCGCCACCAGAAAGCCGATGGGGTTGATGGCCATGCACTCCAAGGCCATGATCTCGTCGGAGACCTGTTGCGCGCCCAGCTCCGCGGTATAGGCCGCGCCCACCCGTCCGGTGACCACGATGGCCACCAGCAGGGGGCCGATCTCGCGGGTGAGGCTGACCGCCACGCCGCCCGGAACCGCGTCCAATTGACCGAAGGGCTCGGCTAGGTAGGCGGTCTGCAGGACGAGAATCACGCCGATCAGAAAGGTGATCAACGAGACGATGGGGAGGGATTGCACGCCCACCCGGTTCATCTGCCAGACGACTTCCTTGTAGGCATATGCCTTGCGATGGAAGGGCGCCACGAAGGTCCAGTAGGCAGAGGTCAGGGTGAGCCGCGAAAGCGAGGCCACATGGCTGAAAAAATAGCTTCCACTCTTCCCTACCCTGGCCAGAAAGCTCATGCCGACGCCTTCACCGAGCCGCGCCTTCCAACGCCGCGGGGACATCCTCGTAAATATGGAATAACCTGACCAATTTGGTGATTTCCAAGACGGCCAGCACCCGCTTGGCCACCTCGACCAGGGCAAAATGGACGCCTTTTTCCTTGGCCATCTTCATACCGGAAACCAACACGCCCACGCCCGAGGAGTCCATGTACTCCACATCGCGCAGCACCACCATCAGCGGCAGCTTGCTCCGGTCAAGCCATTCGCGCAGGGCCCGTTGAAGCTGAGGCGAAGTTTGAATATTGACACAGCCATGAACCGCCAAGGCGACATGCGTATCATGTTGGGAAGCGCTGATTTCCAAGTTGGTCCCCCATAAAAGCGCCGCATCTCCAAAGGAAAGCCATGCGCGAACATTTCAATAAAATCCGCGAGAATGAAAACGGGTTGGAGGGAGTCAGGGGCACCCCACGGCAAATATGGCTAAGATTACAAAGATGCCGATTTCTTGTCAATGTGAACGAGGCTGCCGGTGACCAACGCCGCGGTAACCGAATGGGTTAGCAGCGAAAATGGAAAATTAAAAGCGCAGCAATTCGGCCGCCTGAATGCCCGAGTCGAATGCCTCGTAGAGCAGGGGCAGACGGCCATTGTCCACGCCCGCGTATACCAGATCGTCGTGGGAACGGTCGCCGTTGGCGTCGCGCAGCAAATAGCCCGGCGCGGGAATGGGCATGCCGTGGCCGTGAAGCTTGACCCACACCTCGCGCACCACGCTGCCCAGTTTTTTCCCCGTCACCCGCTCGATGAGTTCCAGGGTCGCGACCACCCATGCGCGCCAAAACCCTTCCCCCTCCAAAAGAAGGGAGCGTTGCGCCTCCGGCAGGCAGTAGTAGGCGGTCAGCACCGCGCGATTCGGACCGGTTTCCGCATTCGATTGGACCATGGAATTGACGAAGCCCAGGAAGCGGACATCCCGGGAGAGCACCTCGTTCTGCCACCAGGCCTCCTCCAGAACGGGGCCTTCCAGCAGAAAGCTCATCACCGCCCATGGCGCGTAACGATTGGAAGCAAATAGTCCGGCATCCGCGGGAAAGCTGTAACGAAGGCCCTGTTTCTGTCCCGCGTACACCACCTGCCTGGCGCGGAAGCGCAATGGCTTTTGGCCGGCGACATCCCACACGTCCACGAGAAAGCCGTTTTCCTGGGAGCGAATCGCGCTGACCAGATGCCCAACCCGAATGGCTCCGGATGGCAGCGCTCGGGCGAGCTTGTCGACAAAGTAACCATTGCCGCGCGGCGGTGAAAAGATACCCACATGTTGGTGGTAATAGGGCCGGCAGCGGTAGTAGTGGATGCCCGCCAGCGCGGAGACCGCGTCCGCTCCCGCGCCGTAATCGTCTTTCATGTGGTAATCCAACGCCTCGTGGAAGGCGGGCGTTAAGGCAAGACCCTGTTCACGAAGGTAATCGGCGAAGGAGAGATCGTTCAGCCCGGCCAACGCCCCATCGAGCAGGCGCAGGGGCAGGGGCATGCGCCCTTCGAACGCTTCCAGCATCCGCTCGAAGCGCGTGGTTTCGGCGCTCTCGGGCAACATGTCCTCGCGGATTTGACCGCGCACCCAGCAGCGGCCCATGCGCTCCGGATCGATAAGGTATTGCCGGTCGGCAAAGGTCCAGGTGTTGCGGACTCCATCAAAAACAACCAAACCCAATTCCTCCAAGAGGGCCAATACCTCGGCGCCATAAGATGCGGGGTATTCCAGTTCGTAATGGGCGCCCTGGGCAAAGGCCTGGCCGCCGCTCTCGCCGTAGGAGGCGCTGCCGCCCAAGGAGTTGGAAAGCTCGCAAAGCAGCGGTTCGCGCTCGCGCAGGCGGAAGGCGGCGGTGAGGCCCGCAATGCCGCCGCCGACAATGAGCAGATCCCGCTTTTCCGCCGCGACCCCGTCCCAATTCGGCGGGTTCTCGAACAGGCGATGGCCCGCGAGCAGGTCATCGCACATGACGATTGGGAATTCCGGAGGAGGGTGGCGATCGCGGCAGGAACTCAGCATGCCGGCCACGGCCGCGCCGGAAAGCTTGAGAAAGGACCGCCGCGGGATGGAAGATTGAAAGGCTCGGCTCATGAGCGGCAATATAGCATGAAGCGGCCATTCTTCTGATAGCGCCTCCGGCAATGCCTTGGCCAATATTTTTATAGCTGCCGGAATTGAAAGGAAGGCGAATTCCTCACCCCGGTTGGGGGAACAGGTACCTGGCGAGATCGGGGTTGCTGCCGTCGAACTTCCAAATGAAGCCGTCCAATACGTAATGAATCACCTGTGGCATCGAGAGCAAGGCCAGCCACCATGCCTTCCAGAGTGGATCGCTCACCGCCTCGACGGAGAATAACCCAAACACTTGAAAAAGCGCCAAGTGTTCGCGGTAGAGCAAAAAGCTCCACAAAAACTCCTCCGCGAAGGCAAGAAAAAGGATGGGAGCCAGGAACAGGATCATGACCCCCGTCAGAGCCAGGCCTGGTCCGGGCAGGCGAAAACCGATTCGACCATAGCCCTGATCCCTTAGTTTGCGGTAGCCGTATAGGCCGATGAGGCCGTAATACGGAACGCCGTGCGCGATGACATTGGTCAGGGTAAAGACCAGATCCGAATCGAAGATCACGATTCCCAGCAGCCAGTTGAACCAGGTGCCCAAAACCCACAGGGCCTTGCCCAGGGGAAAGGCCGTGGCGTAGCGCCGGCAAAACCGCCAATGAGCCGCCAGCCAAAGCGGTACGACCCCAATCCAAATCAGCAGAAACAAGCCTGCCGCGCCGTACCAGATCACGGGGCCCAGGATTCCCCCATCCATCAGCCAGGCGCGCAACCAGGCCAAGGAAATAAAATCTCCCGGGATAAACCAACTGATGTTTTTGCCGGAGAACAGATGCCAGAAGATTACGGGGAATAGGGTCCCCGTGTAAACCGCCAGCTTATCCACACGGGCAAGTCGTTGCCAGGCGGATGCGGCCGCAGAATCGCCGGATGCGCGGCGCGACCGGTAGCGGTAGAGCGCGGTGATGCCCACCTGTTGTTTGATGAAATGAAACACGGCCACGTAGGCCAGCACGCGCCAGAAAAGCTGATCGGAGTGCGCGGCCACCGCCAGGCAGGCGGCCATGCAAATGATCGGAGTCCACAGCAGCAATCGGCGGCGATGTCGCCGGGTCAAGGGATCGAGGTAGGTGCGGTAGAGGCTGGACCAGACATGGCCCACGTCCACCAACAATACCGCGCCCACCCAAACCCAAAGTGGAAGGGAAGCCTGCTTCCAAGAGGCAGGAGCGAGGAGCACTGCCAGCCAGCCGAGCCAAACCGGAATGTGGAAAAGGGCCAGGTCAAAGCGCCGGCAGACGAACCAATTTCCATTTGCGCCGCGCGCGGCGCGGGGAATGTGGGACTCCGGACTTTGCGGCCATGCCTCTGCCCTTGCTGGAATCTGATCCTTCATGAGCGATCCGCGTTTTTAGCCGGCCGTTTCTCGAAACGGCGCATCTTCACAGTCTCGCACGAAAACCGGTAAAACACCCCACGGCGCGCGGCGGCGCCGTGGGATCGCGGCAGAATTAGGTTTTTCCCAATCGCGCCTTGAGCGCCGCCAGCTTGTCCTGAACCGCGGCGCTGGGCCCCGCGGAATCGAGACTGGCAAATTCTTTTTCGAGACTGTCGCCGCCGGAGGAGAGTTCGGCCATCTCTTCCGCCGCCGATGCCTCATGAGCGTTGCGCTCGGCCTTGGCCTTCATGCGGGCGACCAGGTCGTTGGCGCTGCTCTTGCTGATTTGCGCCTTGGCCTCGTAGATTTCTTTTTTCACCTCGGCGGCCTTGCTCTGCGCGATGATGATGTCCTTGTTGCGCTTCAACTCGGCCAGTTCCTCATCCATCTTTTGGATGCTGATCTTGAGTTCTTCCACGCTTTTGCGCTGCGCCTCCCACTGGGGCCGCAACGCCTCGGCCTTGCCGCCGTGCTCCTCGCCGCGCATCAGGGCCTTGCCCGCCAGATCCTCGTTACCCGCCAAAAGCGCCTTTTCCGCACGCTTTTCCCACTGGGCCTTGCCATCCAGCTCCTTATCCAGCAATGCCTTGGTCTGCCGCTCGGTGGCGATGACATGTTGCACCCGTTGCTTGGCCTGGCGAATGCTCTCGGCCTGATCCTTGATGGCCTGCTCCAACATGACTTCCGGTTTTTCCAGGCCGTCGATCGCCTTGTTCGCGTGGGCCTGCCCTATTTTGAACAATCTTTTGAAAATACTCATGCTCGACTCCTCTCTTAATTCACGTACTGAGCCAAAATAGTTTCGACCTTATCGGTGGCGATCTCGAAGGCGTTGAACACCGACATCAGCTCATTGTCATCCAAATTGACGGCTTCCCTGCTTTCCACCAATACGAGGCGAGGGTCATCCGGATTGCTGCAATCGATGCCCACGCTGACGGGCAGGATTTCGGTATTGAGGTCCAGAAATTTGAAATAGAGATCCTGGGAGGCAAAACCGGAGACATTGCCCAGGTCAACCTCAAAATACAGGCTGCCGTCATTGCTTTGAATGAAGACGGGCAATTCGTCGTCGCGCTGCACCTTATGGACGGTCTTGGTCAATTTCTCGACCACAAAACCGCGCTCTTCCAAAAACTCCACCAGCGAGGCGCTGGTTTGAGTCGTGATCTTGATTTCTTCCAACATGCTTGCTCCTTCACAATGTTACTCGGTGAACCCGAACACTCGCGTTAACCCACGGCCTCGACGGCCAGGCTCGGGTCTGCCAGAATATCGGCTTCAATCTTACCTAAATCGTGGAGGTTTTCAGCCAAAACAATGAGCTGATCGCCTTTTTTTATTTTCAAACTCTTGGATGGGTTCAATATTTGGTTCCCGTCATGGATGATTCCAATCACCTGGATATTGGCCTCATGGCGCAACACGCCTACCTGGAGGCTGTGAATGGAGTAGTCGGCCAGGCGGGTTTGGTGAATATAGAGTTGGCTGCCCACGTTGTTGCTGATTAACTGGCCAATCACCCGATTGAGGCCCGGGTTGATGAATTCCTGCACCAGCAGACAGCCGGAGAGGTCCTCCCCGGAGATCATGCCGTCCACGGAGGCGCGCTCGAGGTTCCTGACGCTACGGTTGCCCACCAACTCGACAATGGTCTTGATGTCTTTGTTCTTCTCCACGCTGATATGCTCGATGATGGAGCCGATGGTGTAGGTGCGCTCATCGGAGCGCTGATCGGTGGGGTCCTCGGCCAGAATGATCACCCCGGCGCAGTGCAACACATTGGCCTGGAACAAAACCTCCTCGACCGTGGGGTTGCCTTTAACGAAATGTATTTTATGCTCGCTGAGACTCTTGGGCAACTCTTCAATGGTGTCGGTCACCAGCACCATGCGGGCCTTGCGCAAGCGTTCGGCGCCATGAATCTCGCGGGCGATGGTCAAAACTTTTTCCTTGCCCGGGTAGTTGCAGATAATGATGTGATCCTTGAAGGTAATATCCATTTCCCCCTTCCTTTTCCTCGAGGCCAGGTCGATGAGCCAGTTTGCCACCAAACCGACCAGATAGCCGATGATCCCGATTCCCAAAATCATGCAGGGATAGGAGATGAAGAAC
>JBGTRP010000284.1:0-8204 GCA_041940685.1 Acanthopleuribacteraceae bacterium | reverse complement strand
AGAGCAGTACGCCCAATCCATACACATCGGTTCTGACATCCAGATCGTATTTCTGTCCGGCCCGGTCCGTGAGACCCGCTTGTTCGGGGCTCATGTAATGCAGGGTGCCCGGCGACCCCTCTCGGGTTAAGCCGCGATCATCTTCCAAGGATCGGGCAATGCCAAAGTCGATGACCTTCGGCGTGGGCGCATCGTTTTCGAGTACAACCAATACATTGGACGGTTTGATATCGCGGTGAATGATGCCCTTGGCATGGGCGTGGGAGATCGCCTCGCAAACCTTGACGAAGAGAGCCAGTCTTTGGCTCAGGTTCAACCGGTGGGCGTCGCAAAAGGCGGTGATCGGCAAACCATCGATGTACTCCATGACGAAGTAAGGGGAGCCGTCCTCGCTGGCGCCGCTGCCGTGTATTTTTGCGATAAAAGAGTGGTTCAATCGCGCGAGCGCGGATTGCTCGAATTCAAAGCGCTTGCGGCCCTCGGGTCCCCAAATAAAGGGCGAGAGAAATTTGATGGCCACCATCCTCTCCGGCTCGTCCTGTTCTGCCAGAAACACCGTGCCCATGCCGCCTCGGGCCAATTCTCCGACGATGGTAAACGGGCCGACCTTGCGGCCGGCCAAATTAGGCTCGCCGAACGGAGGTCGATCAAGGAATTTGACGCGGTCGACATCCGCCTGTAACAGGGACGTCACCTCCCGGCGGGTTTCCTCATTGCAATGTTTTGCTAAAAAAGAAGCGCGTTCCTCGGGAGGGAGCGCCTCTACCTTCTCGAGGGTTTCCGCGATATGCCGCCACCGTTGTGCGTCCATGGGTTTCCTCCTTCTTCGGAACGAGTTACTGGAAAATCGTGGGAGCGCGGCTACCGGGGTTTGCAACCCCGTTCCCCGGATGAGGCCTTGAGCGCGCTCTATTTCAATCTGAGCCCCTGGTCGGGAGTTTCGCCCAACTCGCGCGCGAGCCATCTGCGAGCGGTCAGCCACTCGCGCCGGATGGTGCGGGGCGAAATTGCCAATAGCTCGGCGATTTCATCCAGGCTCAATCCAACAAAAAAACGCAATTCCACGATTCGGTGCCGCCGTGGATCGAGCTCGGCCAGCAAGGTCAGGGCCTGATCCAATGCAAGCAGGGTATCGCGGTCCGGAATTTCCCACGCCTCCAGGGGTGGGTCATCCTCGGCATAGGCGAGCTTGACCGGTTTGCCATTCTTGGCCCCATGCCGCCGCGCGGACCTCATCAAGACCTGGCGCATGATCAGACAGGCGCAGTTGAAGAAATGGGCGCGGCCTTCGAAAACCAACTCCTTGGCGCCGGCGAGGCGTTGATAGACCTCATGCACCAGGGCCGTGGACTGGAGCGTCGCATGGGGGTTTCCCGCTTGGAGGTAATAGCGGGCCATTCTTCTCAAATCGTGATAAACCAAGGCGATGACCCGGTTCAATGCGTCTTGGCTTCCCTTGTCCCAGGCTCTCAGAAGAGTGGTGATCTCGGCTCCGTCAAGGGTTTTCTTTTTCATCGGTTTTTTGGTTGTCCCTTTTGAGGATTAGGCCCTGCCGGTAATCCAATTGAAATTACCCATACAACCCCCCTGGCGTCTCCGCTCCCTCCCCCGCGCATTTGGCGGAGTCCGATTCATCTATTCATCGCCGGCATTGGGATTAATATAGCCCAATCACTGGCCTCGGGATAGCGATGGCGTTTCAAATCAAGGCTTTGGGTCAGGAAGATGGGTTGGCTAGCCGGCCGCGCCTTGTAGGGTATAAGGGCCCGTCCGTCCTTCACCGCGGGATTTTGGCGTTTCGCCGATTTCGCGGCGCCGGCCCGCGCGTCGCGGCCATGGGCGATCCCTCTCGAAAATCATGTCTGGAATTAAGAAAAACATGGCCGCCATCCGTACTATATCGATTGTGGTAAATGTTTTCCGGACCGATTGCCAAACAGAGCCGTTCCGGGCTCTGTTCATGGAATAGAGAATCTTTTTCTGCCGTTAGAGAGCTAAATTTTAGGCGCTTGAACCATCCCAGTGCGGCGTCAGAAAAGGAACCGGGAGGCGCATGGATTGTGGAGGGGGTTTCTTGAGATGAAAGTTTTTCGGGTGTTGGGATTTCTGTGTTCCATGGCGGCAATCGCGGGAGGGCCCAGTCAGAGAACCGTCGAGGGTGAGCCTTTGACATTCGATCCGGATAGCCCCCTCGTCTACCACGTGGAAACGGGCGATCTGGGTCCTGGACTTCCCAATGCTCTGGTCCGCTCCTGGGTTCAGCAGGAATTCGCCAAATGGGGCAATATCGAGGGCGGCCGCCTGCAGATCGAGGAGGGCCCGCAAATCTCCGCGGACGTGCGCTCACTGCCCGAGGTTCTTGGCCTGCTCGCCATGGGGCTTAACCCCATCGTCTTCGACGAGGACGGCTCCATCCTGGCAGCCGCCGGTCTCGATCCCGCCACCGAGGGCATCGCCCTTCAATTCGGCTTCGACGGCGAGCACTTTCTTCAGATGGTGGTGGTGATCAGCGGACCCGCGAACGCGGGAAAGTCCGAGCAGGATCTGCGCTACACACTGCTGCGTTATCTGGGCCAGGGGCTGGCGCTGGGACCAAGCGTGGTCAATGGCGATCTGTATTTTGAAGCTGATCCCGAACACCCCTTGGGTACGGTTCCGGTCGAGGCGGTCGAGGCGCTCTATCCCCACGATCCCGGCGCGGGTAAAACCCTGGCATTGAAACAAGGCGATATCTCCGATTTCTTGAGGCTTTACGACGACACGGAGCAGGGGACCGCGGGCCGGGGCGCTATCGCGGGCACGATTTACGATGCGGATGGCAAGCCCACGGGCGGCATCAATGTGATTGCCCGAAACCGTTCGGGAGACGAGGCCTCGGTCTTCTTTCAGGCCGCCTCCACCATCAGCAATCCTTTGACCGGCGCCTACAAAATTCTGGGCCTGCCGCCGGGTGAATACTCGGTAGAAGTTTCCGATGTGGCCCTGCGCAACCGGGGCGTGTTCGGCGACCCGATCAAAACCGACAACCCCGTGCTACCCGGCAATTACCTGAACCTCAGCAATGCGCGGCCCGAGATTACCGGCAAGTTCCCCGGAGCCGAGGAGTTCTTCAACGGTGAATTGGAATCCAGCGATCCCTATTCGGATGCTCCCGGGGAGTTCACCAGGGTTTCGGTCACCGCCGACGCGACCACCGCGGATATCGATATCCACTTTAATCGAAGAAAGGAGAGCATCACTCGCTTGCTCTACCCCTGGATTTCCAATAGCGACGGGAACTTTGAGGCGATTCTCATCGCCAACAACTTCGGCGACCAACCCGTGGAGGTAAGTCTGACCGCGACCCGCCGCGAGGGTGAAACGGAGACGGTGACGCGGACCATCGCCGCCCACGGCTTCCTGCGCGAGCCCGCCTCCACGCTGTTCCCCGCTCTGGGTTCTGGCGCGGGTTATTCCGTGCTGCTGACGGGCGCATCCTCCAAGCTCCGGGGCAGTTGGGTAACCAACAGCCTTCAGGCGGCATCGGGCCAGTCTCCCTCGCAAGGGGTTGCGGTTGAAATTCCGCCCGAGGAAGGCGAAATCAACGAACGGATCGCTCATCGCCTGATGTTCGGTTACTTGCCCATAAACGACGAGCTCATCTCCGCGCCGGTGCTGGTCAATACCGGAGCGGAGGCCACCGATATCGACCTGCGGTTTTTCGATGCGAGTGGAACCTTGGTGGCGGAAACCACCCTCGAAAACGTGCCGCCCTGGGCCCCTTTTGCCGCGGTGGCCAACCAACTCGTTCCCGAGGGGGTCGGCGAGGCGATGATGGTTGCCGAGTCGTCCGGTCAACGGATCACCGGCGTGTCTTTTGTCTTCAACCAGGTCTTTTTCGAGACCGCGATCGGCAATGCCACGGGCCTGCCGCCCGCGAATCAGGAAGAGGGCGCGGTCACCCTGGTCTACCCCTGGATCTCCAATAACGAGGGAGTTTTCGAAAGCATCCTCATCGCCAACAACCATGGCAATGAACCGCTGTCCGTGACCCTGACAGCGCGCCGCAACGGCGAGGGCGGTAGCCAAACCGTCACTCGCACCTTGCCGGCCAGCGGCTTTCTGCGGGAACGGGCCTCGCAATTGTTCGATGAATTGGGAAGCGGTCCGGGTTACAGCGTCACCCTGGAATCTCCCTTCTCGCGCGTATCGGGCCAGTGGGTCACCAACAACCTGGTCGCGGCATCCGGGCTCTCGCCCGCGCAGGGCGTGGCCGTGTTGAAGCCCCGCGAGGGGGCCCAATCCCCGGTGCGCTCCGGTAACAGCATCTTGTTGGGATACCTGCCCCTGAACGATGCCTTCACCTCGGCCCCGGTTCTGGTCAATTTGGGTTCGGAACCCGCCGATATCACGCTTTCCTTCTACCGTGAAAACGGCGAGTTGGTCTTGGAAGACCGCACCAGCCTGACCGCGCTCGCGCCCGGCCTTCCCGTGGCCACCCTGGCCAATGCCCTGCTGCCCGAGGGGAGCGGCGATGTCTACCTGGTCGCCGAATCGGAACAAGCGCCGATCACCGGCGTGGTCTTTGTGTTCAACACGGAGTTCTTCGAGCCGGCCATCGGCAATGCCTCCGCCGTGACCGTCGAAAAACCGAGCAAGGCCGCTTTTGTCAATGTGAACCTAATCCCCATGGATGGGGAAGGGGTTTTGTCCGGCATGACGGTGTTGGTCGAGGGCGATGCGGTCGTGGAAATCGGGCCGGTGGACGCGGTCTCGGTTCCCGAGGAAGCCCTTGAAATCGATGGCGCGGGCCGCTACCTCATGCCGGGCTTGAGCGATGCCCATATGCATGTCTTCGAGCCCGGCGATTTCAATCTGTACCTGGCCAATGGGGTCACCAGCGGCCTGAGCATGGGCGATTCGGGTTACGAAATCAACGTATGGCGAGAAGAAATCCTCCATGGAGTGCGGCATGGTCCCACACTTTACACCGGAAACTTTTTTCGCGGCCTTCCGGACGAGGGTGAACCCAACCTGACCGTGGCCACCCCGGAAGAGGCGCGGGCCCATGTCATCCACACCAAAGCCCTGGGCTATGACTTCGTCAAGGTTTATAGCGGCCTGAGCACGGAGGTCTTCAACGCGGTGATGGACGAGGCGCAAAATCAGGCCATGCCCGTGGTCGGCCATGTTCCCCGCGAACCGGGCTTGGAAAATGCCCTGGCCGCGGGCGTGTCGATGATCGCCCATGCCGAGGAGTACTGGTCCTCCATCTTTCAGTTCACCATCAACCCCTCCCTGATCCCTACCGCGGTTTCACTGACTACCGAACATCAGGCTCATGTGACCGCCACCCTCGCGGTGGTGGAGGCGCTGCCCTTCTATTTGGGCCAGAACGAGGAGGGTTTCCAAACCATGCTTGCCCGGCCCGGGGTGGAATACATGGACCCGCTACGGCTCCAGGCCTGGCGATTCGATTTCCTTACCGAAACCGCGGACCCGGGCGTGGCCGGGGCGCGGCTGCCCTTCATGCGGCAATACACCAAGGCCCTTTTCGACGGCGGCGCGCCCTTGCTCCTGGGAACGGACGCAACCGTGGTGGGTATGGTGCCCGGTTTTTCCGTCCATGAAGAGATGCGCGCCATGGCGCGGGCGGGCTTGACCGCCTTTGAAATTCTTCAATCCGCTACTTCCAACTTCGGCGCGTTTATCAACGGCCAAATCCCGGATAGCCCAGCGTTTGGAACCATTCGAACCGGGGGCCGCGCCGATTTTCTGCTGTTGGAGGCCAATCCCCTGCTCGATTTGGAGCACCTGTCCCAGCGCGTGGGCGTCATGGCCAGGGGCCAATGGTATGCCGAGGCAGACTTACAGCAAATGTTGGCGGATCTTTTGGAGTCCTACCAAAACCGTTGATCCGGCAGACGCCTTTTCAGGCTGCAAGCGTCGGAGAAGAGCGGCCGGCCCGACGCCCCGAGCCGGCAAGGCTAGCGAATCGCGATTGATTAGGAATTGTGATTACAAAGGATTTGTGATTCCATGGAGAAGGGTTGGGAGTTTTTTGGTGAAGCAGAACGTTCTTTTTTATCTGGGTTTGGCCTTGTTGGCGAGCCTGGCGCCGATGGCGCCGCGGCGGGATCTCTCCACAAACAAAGCCGAAAAGGAATGGATACCCAACGATTGGTTCTACCTGCAACGGTCCTGGCCGCAAGGCTTCGTGGACCAGGCGCAAGTTCGCAGGGCATGGGACGAGGCCGGCCGCATGATGAGAGCCAAACGCGTGGGTGGCCCACTTTGGGAATTGGCGGGCCCCGCCAACATCGGCGGCAGAATAACCGCCCTGGCCGTGGACCCCACCCGCTTCGATACGATCTACCTGGGAACGGCCTCCGGGGGCGTACTGAAAACCACCGACGGCGGCCAACAATGGACGCCGATCTTCGACGACATGCCCTCCCTTTCCATCGGCGCATTGGCCATGGACCCCGGCGACCCGCAAACCTTGTACGTCGGCACCGGCGAGGCCAATGGCGGCGGCGGCTCGGTCAGCTATGGCGGTACGGGCGTGTACCGCACCACGGACGGCGGCGCCACATGGACGCATTTGGGGTTGGAGGATAGCGCTTATATCGGCCGCATCGCGGTGAATCCGCTCGACCCGCTGGTGATTTACGTGGCGGTTGTCGGAGAGTTGTTCGGCGCCAATTCGGAGCGTGGCGTATATCGCACCGCCGATGGCGGCGCCACCTGGGAACGGGTTCTCTTCATTTCCGATAAAACCGGCGGTATCGATGTGGTGATCGATCCGAGCGCGCCGAACCGGGTGTACGCGGCCATGTGGGAGCGCGAGCGGGGACCGGACTTCCGCGACTACGGCGGCGAGGAATGCGGCATTTGGCGTTCTCTCGACGGTGGCGATAGCTGGTCGGAAATGACCAACGGCGTTCCCAATAACAGCGCTACCGTGGGCCGCATCGGCCTGGCGATTTCCGCTTCCGATCCCGAGGTGTTGTACGCAATCTACGCGGACCACATCGGGTTTTTTGCCGGTGTCTATCGAAGCGTAAACGGCGGGGATAGTTGGACCCGGACCAATGACGGCGCGCTCAGCGGTCTTTATTCTTCCTTTGGCTGGTGGTTCGGCAATATTCGCGTGGACCCCAACGATCCCGACGTGGCTTACGCCATGGGTTTGGACGTCTTCAAAACCACCAATGGCGGGGCCTCCTGGTTTTTCAGTTCGGGCGCGATGCATGTGGATCAGCACGCGCTTTTCGTGCATCCCGCCGATAGCGACTGGGTCTTGGCGGGCAACGATGGCGGCGCGTACTTGTCCACCGATGGAGGGGCCGCTTACACCAAGTTTGCCAACCTGCCCATTACGCAGTTTTACACCTGTGAAATCGACTTCAAGCATCCCGAGCGGCTGTACGGCGGCACACAGGATAACGGCACCAATCGCACGCTTACCGGCAACCTCGATGATTGGAGCCGGATCCTCGGCGGAGATGGCTTCTATGTGCTGGTAGATCCAACCGACAACAATTTCGTGTATGGAGAATCTCAATACGGCGCGCTGCGCCGCTCAACCAACGGCGGCGCCAGCTTTTTCAGCGCCACCAACGGGATTGCCGGCGGCGACCGCAACAACTGGAACTCGCCCTTGGAAATGAGCCAGCATGATCCACGGGTATTGTATTTCGGGACACAGCGGGTATACAAGTCCACCGATCGCGCGCTGAGTTGGACGGCCATCAGCCCTGATTTGAGCAATGGTCCGGGCGCCGGCAATGTCATTTTCGGAACCCTGACCACCCTTTCGGCTTCGCCCATCGATGATCAGCTCCTTTACGCGGGCACCGATGACGGCAATGTGTGGGTGACCTCCAATGGCGGTGCAAACTGGTCCTTGATCTCGCAGAATCTGCCGACGCGATGGATAACCCGGGTTGTCGCGGCGCCGGATGATGTGGATAAGGTCTATGTGACGCTTTCCGGGTTTCGCGAGGGCGAGCCCCTGCCGCATGTGTTTCGTTCCCTGGATCGCGGGTTGACCTGGCATTCGATCGCGGCCAATTTGCCAGAGGCGCCGGTCAACGACCTGGTCGTCGACACGGAATTTCCGCAACAACTGTTTGTCGCCAGCGATGTGGGCGTTTTTCGGACCATGGAGGCGGGAACGGATTGGGAATGGCTGGGACAGGGGATTCCTCCCGTGGTAGTGC
>JBGTRP010000283.1:0-8238 GCA_041940685.1 Acanthopleuribacteraceae bacterium | reverse complement strand
CGCAGGCTGTCCGCCTTCATCACGGTTATGGGATAACCGAATTCGCGCTCCAAAATAAAGCGCGCCCAGCCCGCGGACATGGGCCGCGTCGGCACATCCCAAAGGAGACAGACCTTGGGAGGCAGGATCGGCAAGATCTCACTGGAGCCAAAACTGGGTCCGGATTCGAACCAGGCGGTATCGGTGCCAATCACGGAAATTTCATGGTCCGAGCTCACCCGCGCCAAAACCTCGGCGAGGTCGTCTGGATTGCCCTTGCGCCGCAGGATCAAGCTTCCACGAGGCAACTCGTGGCCCTGGTGGAGAATGGGCTTTTGCGTGTAGGAAAGCGAGAGGCCGCGCTTCAATAAATCGGCGATGACCGCACCCATCTTATAGGTATAGGGAATCAGAAAACCCAAACGCGCCTCGGGATGGTGAAATTGGTGGGGGACCTTGAGCTCGGTTGTCGCGTTTTCCTGCCAGCCGCTCGCGGAGGTATAGGCGCTGGGCACCGCGTACAGCATGGGCAGCGACCAGCCGGTAATGTCGTAGATGCGCGGCCGTTGCCGCTTCTTCAGGCGCTCCAGTTGTTCCTCGACGAAATCCGCGCCCATATCCAATTGCTCGACCAACAGGCTGCGCGCCAAGCGTCCGGCCGGCTGGTTGAGGCGCACCACCAGCGCGCCCTCGGGGATTTCTGTCTTCTTGAAAGAGGCCTTGAACAGTTCTTTTACCGAAAGGCTACGCACCGTTTTGGTAAGCTGCTCCACCGCGATGCCCTGGCGTTGCAACAGGCGGCCCAAATCCACGGCGCGCGCGGGATCCTCGCCCGGGAAAAGCAGCACCTCGCGGTCTTCTTTAACCTCGCTCATGGCGCTTTTGCGGAATTCGTAGAATCGTCGCAGCATGTCGAGTCGATTTGTCGCGGAGTGGCGGATCAGCGCGTAGGAGGCAATGGCCTGATTCGCGACCGCGTCGGCATAAGTCAAGATGGACCCATCGCGCCGCTGGTAGCGCAATCCCCTCGCGCTGGCTTGTTCGAAAAGCACGCCCACCGCGCCGTGAAGACTGGGCCAGGATTCACCGTATCCCGGATAGAAGCTATCAAAAATCTCGCCGTGGAAATAATCGATGCCGCGCCGGTCGAATTCCGCGCCGATGGCCTTGCCCAGGGCCTGATAGGCCTCCAACATGGACGGCGGCAAAAGCGGATTCGCGGGCGGGCTGGGATTGGCGGCAAAAAAGGTGGATTCGCTGCCCATCTCATGCAGGTCGACCACCACCTGTGGCCGCCATTTCAGGAAGTTGGCCACCTTGGTCTGGGTCTCCGGTTGGGTCATGGCAAACCAATCGCGGTTCATATCGAAGAGGTAGTGGTTGTAGCGGCCGCCCGGCCAGGACTCGTCATGCTCGGCCGCGCGATAGTCCGGGTCGCCGCCCGGTGAGCGGGACTGGCGCGCGTAGGTCACGAAGCGGTCACGGCCATCGGGATTCTGCATTACCTCGATGGCGATGATGGCCTGATCGAGGATGCGTTCGACCTCGGCGTTGTTTTGGGCGGCCGCGAGGTGATGGGCCAGCAGAAGACCCGAATCCGTACCGGAAATTTCGCTGCCATGCACCGACTCCTGCAAGAGGACCAGGACCGGCAGATCCTTGCTTTTGCTTTCGAATGCCGCCTGATCCGTAACGCCGGGATCGGCGATCTCCTGGTAGCGGGCGCGTACATCCTCCAAGCGATCCTGGTTTGCAGCGGAGGTCACCAGCAAGAGGGCCATCTTCCTGCCCTCCCAGGTCTCCCCGCGCACCTCGATGGAAACCCTGGGCGAACTCGCGGCCAGGGCTTTCGCATAGGCCAGCGCCTCGTGGTGCATGCTGATGCGCTCCCCGATCGCGTATCCGTTTACATCCTGCATCCGCGCCACCGCGGAGTCGTATCCCACGCCCGGGAACAGGGGCTCCCCTTTCCGATCCGCGCCCCACAACATCGCGGAAACCAACATCAATACGATCGCCCTAAAGCACATATATTTCCCCTTTATTCTTCCTGGTCTTCCCAATTCAAGCGAGCCGGTTTCGCCACCATAGCCTACCGCAACACGGGGGCCTCGGAGACGAGCGGTTCTAAAATCATGCTCGCCGCCAGGGAGCCAAGAGACTTCAACGCATTCCGGTGAAACAGATAATCATAGCCCTCGAAATGAAAATCCTTCAACGCGGCTACCAGTATCGTTTCCCCTCTCATATCCGGCATGGGCTCGGTTTCGAAAGAGATTTCCGGTATTTCGCGCCCACAACCATGGCAGGGCAAGGTCGCGAACGGCCCCCACGATTCCGCGCGCAAGTCTACCTTGTGCCTGGGCCAAAAATAGAAGTATTCCGCTTCATTCGAATCGGTGACGAGTACGGGATGGCGCTCGAATTGGCCCGGTAAGATGCGCTCCAACCGCGCGGCAAAACCCGCATTCCCTATGAGCCAATGATCGGCCATCATGGCGCCGCTTTCCAAAAAAAGAGCGGCATGTTCCGGCTGGCGAATTTCGACTTCCAGCGGACAAAGCAAGGTCTCGTGGGGCATGTGACAGGCTGTACAGGTTTGCACCGCCTGATCTTTGTTCAGCGTGTAAGCAAAGGGCGGAGTTTGGATATCGCGCAGTCGGAAATAGGTCATCATTCCCCTGTTCTCGGGCATCAAAGGCTGGGGAGGCGCAAATGCCCTCACGGACACTTCATAAAGTCAAGCGGCGCTTCTTCCCGCCCATTCATCAATCACTCAGTTAGCGGACTTGCCCTCTACCGGTTCGGACCGTCGATTCCGCGCCCGGCTACCTTTTGGGCAGGGGGTGATCTTAGCATGGCCGGGCGCTGGGGCGTGTGTGCAAAATGAAAAAACGGAGCAATCTCACGGCAGCGAACCTAAACGACTCATGAAACACTCTTGTCTTCCCGTTCGGATGCCGTTTCTAAAGGCTTCGGGTCCTCTTCTTCCCGGCGCCAGATCCCGAAATACATGTCGTTTTCGATCACGTCGGACCGATAGCGGGTAGGGCTGAGGGTGCGAATGCCCACCGGCGTTACCGGGCAACGCGCCTCGCACAAGCCGCAGCCCACGCAACCGTCCAACACCTTGGGGTGAAAGTCCGCGCCGATCTCGATAGCCCGTTCGGGATAAGGACATGCGTCATAACAATGGGTACACACCTGGTCGTCATAGGTCCGGCAAGCCGCAACGTCGACCTTGGCCCGCCCCATGCGCACGTCCTCGGGACGGACGGGCAGCAGCGCGCCATGATCACAGGCGGCGATACAGGGAAAATCCTCGCAGAGCATGCAGGCCTGAGTGCGCGGCTCGATGTAGGGCGTGTTCGCGGCAACCCCGGCCTGAGCGGGCAGGCGGCGCAGGGCGTGGTAGGGGCAGACCTCCACGCAATCGTTGCAGCGGGTGCAGGCTGAAAGGAACTCCACCTCGTCCAGGGCGCCGGGCGGCCTTAGCGGCGCCGCCAAAACGCGTCCCAACTTGCGGTCCACGTGGTTGGCCACACCCTTCTTGAAGTGGGAAAAAAATTCCCGAAAAAAACCCTTGCGGCTATAGGAGGCTTCCTCACTCATAACATCTCCAATGTAGTGCAACCGTCATGAATTGTAAATCGGAGGAGGATTTTCCAAGCTGGCATTTGATGCAAATAGGAGTTCGGGTTGAACCTTTTCTCGACTTGTAATTTGGAGGCACGAAAGGCAGTCTCTTCAAGGAATTACGGTGGTTGTTCTCTACCGCCCTGGGACGAGGAACACACAACCTCGAAACCGGGGGTTCTGATCGCCGAAGGGTTTGCGTAACTGGCATTCGCGGTTCCCCGAATTCCCAAAGGGAGGGGCCGCTCTTCCTTTACAGGCCTCATTTGGATTAGAATGGAGTCTGGGCAGGTCGGGGAAACGCGAAACAAGGCAAACGCCTTCAATCCGCTTGGCTGGCGAAAGACGCCGCGCCCCACCGTTTAAAAAATTGCGAAATAGCCAAACACCCATGAGCCCTCTTTGTTGCGTCGGTATTTTGGCCTTTAAATTCGACCGCCTTGCCGTCTTTCAACCCCACAACATCGCAATGACGAAGGTCACATGGACGACCCGGGAGTGAACACATGACCACCGCCACCGTTGCCGCGCCCAGCCAATTGAAGTACAAGGTGCGTTTCGTGACCGCCGCCTCGCTTTTCGACGGGCACGACGCCTCGATCAATATCATGCGCCGCATTTTGCAAGCGCGCGGCGCCGAGGTTATTCACCTGGGCCATAATCGCTCGGTGGGCGAGGTGGTGGACGCGGCCATTCAGGAGGATGCGCAGGGCATCGCGATCAGCTCCTACCAGGGCGGCCACGTAGAATACTTCAAGTACATGCACGATTTGCTTCAGGAGAGAGGCGCGGGTCACATCAAGATTTTCGGCGGCGGCGGCGGCGTGATCGCACCGGATGAGATCGCGGAGCTGGAGGCCCACGGCATCGCCAAGATTTTTTCTCCTGAGGACGGCAGCCGGCTGGGACTTGAAGGCATGATTCTCCAGATGATCGAGAGCTGCGATTTTTCCCCTGCCGAGTTATCCCTTCCCGAGGATGCGCCCACCGTGAACCGCGTCGCACGCGCGATTACCCGGGTGGAGTTGGGCCTGGACGACCCGAAGCCCTCCGAAAGGAAAACCGGAATCCCTAGAATCGGGATCACCGGCACGGGCGGCGCGGGCAAATCGTCGCTCACTGACGAGGTCGTGCGCCGCTTCCTGGATTGTTTCCCGGACAAATCGGTGGCCATCCTCTCGGTGGACCCGTCCAAGCGCAGGACGGGCGGCGCGCTTTTGGGAGACCGCATCCGCATGAACGCGGTTGCCTGGCCAGAGGCTGGCGGCCACCCGCGCATCTTCATGCGGTCACTGGCCACGCGCGCCTCCAATCGCGCGACCAGCCAGGGGCTTCTGGGCGCCATCGCGGTGCTGGAGGACGCGGATTTCGATCTGATCATCGTGGAGACCGCGGGCATTGGCCAGGCCGATTCCGAAATCGTGGACTTCGTGGATCTTTCCATGTACGTCATGACCTCCGAATACGGCGCCGCCACCCAACTGGAAAAAATTGACATGCTCGATCTGGCCGACCTGGTGGTGCTCAACAAATTCGAGAAACGCGGCGCGGACGACGCCCTGCGCGATATCCGCAAGCAGGTGAAACGCAACCGCAACTGGTTCGATATGGCCGACGCGGACCTGCCGGTCTACCCCACCATTGCCTCTCAATTCAATGACAGGGGCACCAACCAGCTATTTGTCAAACTTGTGGAAAAGCTACGCGAGAAATGCGGCATCGACTGGCCCATTCCCCAATTCGACCTGGCCGGCACGCCGGAAAAAGCGCCCATCATCCCCGGCGAGCGGCAGCGCTACCTCGCTGAAATCGCGGAAACCGTCCGCGCCTATAAACAATGGGCCGCGAAACAGGCCGCCATCGCCCGCAAAATGTTCCAGATCCAGGGCAGCATCGAGGCGCTCCAGCAAGGCATGGAGAAGACCGGGCTCAAGATCTCCGCGGCCGGCGACGGCGCGGCCCAACTGGACCTCACCCCGCCGGATTTCGAGCAAACCATTCAAATTTTGCGGGCGCAGTACGATCGCTATCAGCGGGAACTGCATCCCCATTGCAGGGAGCTACTCAAGAACTGGCCGGACGCGGCCGAGGCCTATCGCGGCGACGAGTTGATCACCCGTATTCGCGACCGGGAGATCCGCAACAAATTGTTCACCACCTCTCTTTCCGGGAACCGCATCCCCCGCGTGGCGCTGCCCAAATATTCCGATTGGGGCGATGTGATCTCCTGGCTGCTGCTGGAAAATGTGCCCGGCGCCTTTCCTTATACCGCGGGAGTATTTCCCTTCAAACGCGACGGCGAGGACCCCACGCGCATGTTCGCCGGCGAGGGCACGCCCGAGCGCACCAACCGCCGCTTCCACTACCTCTCCGCGGAACAGCCCGCCAAACGCCTGTCCACCGCGTTTGATTCGGTAACCCTCTACGGCGAGGACCCCGCCCGCAGACCCGATATTTACGGGAAAATCGGCAACTCCGGGGTGTCCATCTGCAATTTGGACGATATGAAGAAGCTGTATTGCGGTTTTGATCTTTGCGACCCCAAAACTTCGGTCTCCATGACGATCAACGGACCCGCGCCCATCATCCTGGGTTTCTTCCTGAACACCGCCATCGACCAACAGGTGGAACGCCATCTGCGCCAGGCGGGAGAATTGGAAAAGGCGCGTGAAAAGTGGCATCGCGCCTATCGAGACAAGGGCCTGAGCGTTCCGCTCTACGAGGGTCTGGACTACGCGCCGGATGCCGAACGTCAGTTCGGGCTCGGATTGCTGGGCATTCCAGGGGCATCCGTGGTGGAAGCCGATGTCTACCAGAAAATTGCCGCGGATGTCTTCGGCCGGGTACGCGGTACGGTTCAGGCGGATATTCTCAAGGAAGACCAGGCACAGAACACCTGTATTTTTTCCACCGAATTCGCGCTCAAGCTCATGGGCGATGTGCAGGAATTCTTCACCCAAAACAAGGTGCGCAACTACTACAGTGTTTCCATCAGCGGGTACCATATCGCGGAAGCCGGCGCCAACCCCATCTCCCAGGCGGCCTTCACTCTCGCCAACGGCTTTACCTACGTGGAGTACTACCTGGCCCGGGGCATGGCCATCGATGACTTTTCGCCCAACCTCTCCTTCTTCTTCTCCAATGGCCTCGATTCCGAATACACCGTGATCGGCGAGGCGGTGAACCTGGCCTCCCGTATCGAGGCGCTGAGCCTGCGCGGCCAGGTGCTGATCAGCGACTCCACCTACCAGCGCTGCTGGGGGCTGGTGTCGGCGTCTGCGCCCATGCAGGTGTTCGTCAAGGGCCGCACGCAGCCCGTCAGCCTGCGCGAGCTGATCGCCATCCCGTCGCACAAGCTCAAGGTGCCCCGCCAGGAGTTCCGCCGCAGCCACCGCGTGGACGCGCGCCTGCCCTGCCTGTGCCAGCGCATGCAGGACAAGATCGTGGTGCCCCACATCGTGCACGGCGCCATCCGCGACATTGGCTACCACGGCCTGCTGGTGGAGCTGATCGAGCCGCTGGAACCCCACAGCGAGATCAAGCTGGAGTTCGAGCTGCCGCTGGTGGACTACCGTGTGGCCGATGTGTACGCCCGCGTCGTCACTCTCAAGCAGGAGGGCGACGAATGGGTGGCGGGGCTGGAGTTCACCTCCATCAGCGCTGAGTGCCGCGCCAAGGTACAGATGTTTGTGCAACTGCTGGTGGCGCACTGAAGCGCGCACACACTGGCGCACACCGCACCGCAGGCCGTTCAGCACCCCAGCATGCTGGCGAGATCGTTCAGGTCCTGGGCATGCAGGTTATTGCCCGGCTGCGGCGACACATCCTTGGGCTGAGCCACGCCAAACTCGTGCGGCCGTTCGATGTATGCCGTGCGCAGGCCGCAGCCCCGCGCAGCAGCGAGGTCGTCGTGGTGCGCGGCCACCAGCGCCACCTGCTGCGGTGGCAGGTCAAACACCCGCGCCACGCCCAGGTAGGTGTCGGGGTGGGGCTTGTAGGCCTTGAACACCTCGGCGCTCAGCACACAGTCCCAGGGCAGCCCGGCGCGCTTGGCCATGTGGGTCAGCAGGCCGATGTTGCCGTTCGATAGCGTGGTGATGGTGTAGCGCTGCTTGAGCCGCGTCAGGCCCTGCACGCTGTCGGGCCAGGCATCGAGCCGGTGCCACACGCGGTTGAGGTGCTGGCGCTCGGCCTCGCCCAGGTGGCTCAGGCCAAAGCGCGGCAGGATCTCGTCCAGGATCTGCCGGTGCAGGGCATCGATCAGCGTCCAGCCCTGTTCGCCGCGCATCACCCGCGCCATGGCGGGCTGGTAGCCCGCGCGCCACGCCAGTGCAAACGCATCGGCATCTACCTGGGGATAGAGTGCCCGCACCTCGCGCGCAATGCTGCCGTGCCAGTCCACCACGGTGCCAAAGATGTCGAAGGCCAGCACCTGCACCTGGGCAAAAGGGTGGTCGGCAGGCAGGGCGGAGGGGCTGGTGGGTAAGGTGGTGCTCATGCGCCCGGCTCCCTGCCGGCATCGGCGGGCGCGACAATCGCGGCCACACGTACGCGGGTCACGGGCCGACACGCTGCCGGTGGGCCGGGTTGTCCCAGGAGAAGGTGCGCGATGCCAAGGGCATG
>JBGTRP010000282.1:0-8259 GCA_041940685.1 Acanthopleuribacteraceae bacterium | reverse complement strand
GAACGCTTCGGCGAGGACGCGTCGGTGTCGAACCTGCAGGAGATGCTCGAAGGCCAGGTTGCGGTGTTGAGCTCGGGACTGCTGAGCGCCGGCGAGGCCGTGGAGGTGCTCGGACAAGCCGGTGAATTGCCTGGAGAAGGCGCGCACGATGCGCAGGACAGCGAATCGCCGTCGCAAGGTAAGGCGGGACAATGTGAGAAACGAAGAAACGGCCTCGCTCTCAGCTCGACGCCGAGCGGCGGACGCTCGTCGTCACACCCGCCGCCGACGAGGGCGACCAGCATCACGGCCAGCCAGAGCGCGGCTCCACCGGCCGCACCGAAGACGGCGAGCTGCAGCGCGAGCTCCGGAAGCAACGGACCGACCGTCTCCTTTTCCGCCGACATCCAACCCATCTTTAACCGGACCTGCGGAGACGGCGACTGTCACCTCATGGGCTCGATCAACGGCGGGCTGGCCCTGGACGAGGGCAGTGCCTACGCCAATATCGTCAACGTCCCGGCCTCGCCAATCTTCCTGGGTCTGGATCTGATCGAACCCTTCGATGCGGACAACAGCTATCTCTTCCGCAAGTTGCTGCCGCCCGATCAGGCGGAATACTTCCCCGACCGCATGCCCAAGAACCGCCCACCCCTCATCGAGGCGGAAATCGAGCTCATCCGAACCTGGATCCTGGAAGGCGCGCTGGACAATTGAAAAACAGGTAATCATATGCGGCGGTTGGCCGATACTTAACCTGACAACGAACGTCCCCGCTTGACCGAAAGCTAGGGCAGGGCCCACATAAGAGCTTCTCGCGGGATACGGTGGGGGCGCCCAGCCGGGGGCGCCTAGCCGGGGGCGCCTAGCCGGCTAGTTGCTTTTTCTTTACCCTATAAATTAAGACATGCCGCCTTCGCCGCCCTCGGGTCCGTAGAAGATGACCCACAGGGCCAAATCGTCGCTGAAATCCAGGAAACGATGCTCGCGGCCGGCGGGTACGAACAGGAGGTCGCCCGGGCCGAAGGCATGGGTTTCCCCTCCGTTGCGAAAAAGACCCGTCCCCGCAATCACCACGTAGACCTCATCGCGGCTATGTGGCGTTTGTGGGTCCTCGCCGCGCGGCGCGTAGATCTCCACGCTCAGGCTGGCATGCTGAAATAGTTCTGCGAATCGTTGTCCCCGCTCTCCCGGCAGACGGGCCAGCGCGCCCGCCGCGGTCAGGTGGGCATCGCATCTCTTGGGCTCTTCGCTTTGGTTTGTTTTTTTCATCTACGAGGCCTCCTTTCGCAAACGCTCTCTTTCTCCTTCCTTGCGCTGGTTTCCAGGTGTTTGGATCAAAGCGCCTTTGGCTCTAGCAGCAAAGGCGGGAAGAGAAATATAGGTTTGGATTTCCCATCTGATCAAAATAAATTGACAATTGAGTACTTTACCAGGAACATAACGCAATGCCGGTTTTAAACGTAAAATATCTCTGCCAGGATGCCGTGCGCGATCCGGTTAGTATGGATTCTCGTTAGCCATCATGCCCTTTCCCGGTGGCATTGGACGGTTTCCCTGTAGCGCGGGCCATGGCCGGCTTCATTTCGGCGGTAGCAATGGATTGGAACCAAACCCTAAACATACGAGGCATCCAAGCCTTGGCGGCCTTGTCCGGGCTGTTGCTGCTCTCCTGCCGCGCGGGCCTGGAGGCGCAAGATCAGGGTTTGGAGCATCGGGCGGCTCCCATCTTTTCGCAATGGGACCGGACGGACTCGCCGGGTTGCGCTCTCGGCGTCATTCAAAACGGTCGTTTCCTGCTGAAACGGGGTTTCGGCATGGCCAACCTGGATTACAACCTTCCGATTACCCCCAAAACCGTGTTTCGCATCGCTTCCACCTCCAAGCAAATGACCGCGGCCGTCATTCTACTGCTCGAAGAGGAAGGCGTTCTGAGCCTCGACGATCCCGTGCGCAATTTCATCTCGGAGCTGCCCGATTACGGCGCCGCCATCACCCTGCGGCATTTGATCCACCACACGAGCGGAATTCGGGATTACATCTCGCTCATGAGCATGGCCGGAAAACGCGAGGAAGACTTCTACAACGACGAGGAAGTCCTGAGGATATTGGCGCGCCAACAACGGCTCAACTTCCCTCCCGGGGAGCGTTATCTTTACAGCAATTCCGGTTACTTTTTGCTGGGTCAGGTCGTAAAACGGGCAACCGGAAGGTCCCTGGTCGAGGAAACCGAGCGCTTAATTTTCAAACCCTTGGGGATGGCGCACTCCTTCGTCAATGACGACGCCAGCCGCATTGTGAAAAATCGCGCCACGGGTTACTCTCCACTCGGGGAGGGCGGCTTTCGCATCAACGAGACCCGGTTGGGCATGATCGGCGACGGCGGCGTGTTCACCACGGTCGAGGACTTGCTGTTGTGGGATCGCAATTTCTACCATAACCGCCTGGGGAAAAAAGACCGTGAACTGTTCACCAAAATGCAAACCCCGGGCAGGTTGAATGACGGCGCTCCCATCGAATACGCTCATGGCTTGATGCTGGGTGATTACCGCGGCCGCAAAACCGTCACGCACAGCGGTATTTTCGTGGGTTTCCGCACGGAGATGATCCGCTTTCCCGAGGAGAAACTTACCGTGGTTTGCCTGTGCAATCTGCGCACCATCAATCCCAGTTTCCTGGCCAAGCGGGTGGCGGATTTGCTGTTGTTCGAGGAGGGTGCGAATGTTCCCGAGGCGGCCGCTTTTGTTTCCCTCCCCGAGGCTGAGTTGGAGCAATTTACCGGCGTTTATCGACATTACCAAATGGGTGTTATCAGCGTGGCGCGCGAAGGTGAGGACCTACTTGTGCGCAGCCCTTCCAACCAATACAGGATTCGCCCGGTGGGCGCCTTCCGTTTTAAAACGGTAGAGGGAACCGGCTCCATCGAAGCCGCCTTTGAAGTGGGCGAGCAAACGGCTCGTGTGGAAATCATCGTGGAGGAGGAGCGGCGTTATACCTTCGAGAAGGTGCGGGGTTCGGAAACCTTGATCCAAACGCCCTACAGCGCGGCATATTACAGCGAGGAATTGGGCGCCACCTATGTGATCCGGGCGGAAAACGAGAGGCTTTTCCTGGATTTCGTCACGGCGCCCAGTTCGCCGCTGATCGCTTCTCGTACAGATGAATTTATCGTGGGTGGGCTGGAACTGGCGTTCTTCCGCGATGATCGGGGACAAGTCTCGGGCTTCAGGTTGAGCGACAAGGGCGCCAAGGACATCCTGTTCAAGCGGTTGTAGCGGTTATTGCGCCACGGTTCCGGCCAGAAAATGGCCTTGGTGATCGCCGAACAATTCGAAAGCGGCCAAGGGTTGGCTTGAGGTAAGGCGAATCCAGCGCGCGCCCTCGGGCAAAACGCCGCCGAAGATCGCCTCCACCAGCGCCACTTCCTTGCGGTAGGGTCCGATCACGCGATTGTCAACCCTTGCCAGCAGGTCGCCCTCGGCATTGTAGGCCTGGTAGACGAGATTCGCATTTTGATCGGGGGAAAGGTTGACGATCGCCACGCCGGTCCAATACTTTCCTGCCTGGTGTAGGACTTTCTGAAAAATGATCTCCCTGCTGCCGCCGCGGATCGCGGGGAACCCTGCCAGAGTTTCGTTCTTGCCGGTGTTATCGCCGAAAAGCTCGTAGCCGCTGATGGCGCCGCCGGTTTTGAGTTGGATCCAACTGATCCCGGAATCCGGACCCAGGTCGGGGAAAAAATCATGGGCCAGACCTACCTGCTTGCCAAAGGACGGCACCTCCATCGACCGCTGGGAAAGAACGCCGCCCTGGTCGTCTCGCGCGATCAACATGATCTCCGTGGGCTCCGAGCCGGTATTGACGAAGGCGATGCCGGTCCAGAAACTATTGGTGTCCTTGGCCACATGGGGAAAATAGATGTCGCGATTGACATAGGTAAAGTTGGGATTGATCCAGCGATCGCTGGTGAGCGTGAGTCCGGCTAGTCGTGGCTGTCCCACCTTGGTGCCGAACAATTCCATGCCGCTCAACCCGGGTTTGGCCGCGGCCTCCACGAACTGCCCCCATTCGCTGCCGGAGGGTAGGCTGCCGCCGAAAAAAGCTTCGAAATCAAGGAAGGAGCCCTGGTGGGCCTGGTCGAAACCGGGAACCGGGAATTCGCCGGCTTGCGCCCGGAACAGCGGCTGAATCGGTTCGCCCGAGCTGTTGGCCAGGGCCGCGCGGGTAAACCACTGTTCCGTGTTCTGTGCGATATGGGGAATGACCAGCCGATCGAGACCACCGATAATGGCGGGTTCGGCCACCGCGGACTGCTCGTCTCGGGCCAGGGTGGTGGAGAGCCCGATGATATTTTGGTCGGAGAGCACCTGAATCCAGGCAATGCCAAGCGTGTCCACACCGGGAAAAAAGTCGCTCACGCCTTGCTCCAATAGTCCGCCAGCCGCGATCTCAGTCTCGGCCCTCGCCAACTCGGCGCCGTTCACGCCACGCGCGGTCAGGGTGACATCTGCGGCCTCCCCAAAGGGATTGAGCAGGGTGAGGAGGGTTTCGTCAACCTCGTCATGCTTTACATAGCTGAAGGTCAGGCGCGGGGTGCTGACCGAAACCGCGAATGAGAAGTCCAACCCGGTCAAGGCCTTGCCCGTGCCCGTCGCGGCCAGCCGAAGGAAGTACGTGCCCGCGGCGCTTCCAGCAAAACTGAAGGGATGTTTGCTTCCCCCGGCCAATTCGGAGAATTGGACCCGATCCTCCCCGCGGTAAACCTCCACCAGCACCGGCGATCCGGCTTCGCGGAGATCCAGCTCGAGCTCCAGCAGGGAACCCGCCTTCTCCAAATCGAAACGGAACCAATCCTCCGGATCGTCCGGCCCCACGGAGAGGCCCGCGTAACTGCCGAACGGAAGCGGTGCCGCATCCTCGCGACGGTCGTTGGGCTCATAGAGATCGTCATTGGCGGGGGCGGCTACTTCCAGGGTAATTTGGGCGGGTTGGGCCGTGCTCAGACCCAGATTGTTGCGCGCGGAAAGCGCAACCGTGTAGACGCCCGGTTCCTCCAAGGCCAGGATCAACGGCCCTTCCGGAGCGTGACTTTCAAAAAAGCCCGAGGGCGAGGAAACCTCCCAGGTCAATTGATGGGTGACCGGTTGGAAGAGCTCAATCTCATCAAAGGGGGATTCGCGAAAATTAGGATCACTGGCAAAACCCTCCAGGGTGACCGGCCGTCCCGGTTCCGTGCGCAGAAAGGAAACCACCGGTTTGGTGATGGTTGCGCGGGGTTTTTGGTCGGGATCGTAAACATGTAGCCATAGCAGATGGGTTTGGCTTCCCCGCAAAGAACCATCCGGGGTTTCCAAGGAAAGCGTGAGCGAGGCGATCCCCGGTTTCGGCAAGCTGACCGCCCCGGGCGAGGCCTGGTCCGATTCAAAAAAGAACGCCAACTCGCCCAGGTAGAGGCCCTGCCACAAATAGGTCAGGGGCACATCATCCGGATTGATCACCGTGGAGTTGAGCTCGTAGGTCGCGCCCACTGGAAGGAACAGCGTGGTCCCCGAGGCCAATGCATTGATCATGGGTGTGGGGGGCACTCGATCCTGATAAATGGTGAAGGCGTGGAACAGCGGCCGTTGGGTTGCCTTGCCGCGGGCATCCAATCCCAAGGTCTGGACCGATTTGTTGGCAACGCCCTTAAAAAAATCTTCCTCCTCCAAATCGAAACGGACGCTACGCTGCGCGCTCCCCTCCCCAAGTAGTTTCCCATCCTGAACCCAAAATAAACGGACCGAATCTTCGTCCGGGTCCTCAGTCTTCACCGTTAAATTGATGGTCTCGCCATTGCGTACGAGATGCTGGAACACGCCATCCGCGTAATCTACAACCGGAGCGCGGTTGTCATCGCGTTTGTGGACCGCGATCCAGCGCGTATTGCTATCGAGGGCCTCGGACTTAACGCCCAAAAGCTCGGCCTCGAACAGGAGCTGATAGAGCCCGGCATGCGGAAATTCTAATCGCCCCGGCTGGCTGCCAAGAACCTCCGCGGTTTGTTCTCCGGTGACCACATCCCGAACGATCCACCGGGTATCCAAACCCGTGGGGCCGAACCCGGATAGAATCAGACTCTCTTCCTCGAAAATGCGCGTGGAAAGCAAGGGTTTGGAGATGCCGACGATGGGTGGATCAATCGCGCCTTGTTCGAACACCTCGACCAGGACGGTCTTCAACGCCGGGTCCGCGTTGCCCTTGCTGTCCACCGCGGTGAGCCCGACGGTAAAAAAGCCCACCTCGTTGAAGGTATGGGAAACCGGGTTTTGGGTGACCGTTCCCAGGTTCGGCAGCAACCAGCGAAAGGAAAGGGGCTCATCTCCCTCGGGATCAAATCCACCGCCGAGGAAACTGACCTCCTGGCCGCGGATCACATTGACCTTGGAGTCCGAGGGCTCGAGAACCCTTCCGGTTGGAGGAAGGTTTCCCTCCAGCACATAGATTGCCGTGGGAATGGCGTAGGAGGGGTTCCCAGCGGCATCGAATACCATCACGTAAACCGCGTAGGCGAATCCCGGGTTCGGAGGTAGCGGCAACCCGGATTGCAACACCTGGCCGACCGACCGTCGCGGGCGGTTGTCTTCCAGCCAAAACAGATGGTATTCATACGGACCATCCTGATCCGCATCCTCGATGTCGGCCTCGATGGAAAAGGGCATTCCCGGATGGACAGCGGATTGAGAGGGATGCAGGCCGAGAACCCTAGGCTGGTTGAGGGTTTCAAAGACCTCGATGCTGTACAGAATGCGATCGTCGGGCGAGGCGCTTTCGCCAATGGCATTGGTTGCCGTCATAGTAACCGAAATCGGACCGTCCTGGTTTAGCACAAAACTCGTTGCCGCGCCCTCCAGCACTTCTCCAGTGGAGAGTTGCCAGCGGAATTGCGTATTCTGCTGATCGCTGAATGCTTGCAAATGCACGGTTTGACCTTTGACATAGGTGAAATCAGAACTCGGTATGACAATGTAGGCATTGGGCGCCGCGGCCCAAAGCCACCCCGACCCAAGCAAGCTCATCATCCATTTCAATGGCGCCTCCAAGCATTCGCGCGCCAGCTTCCTCAAACCGCCGCCTTTTGTTGAGTTCCAAAGGTCCAACCGGTTAGAAACCAACAACCAAAACCGAACCCGTCGCGGTGGTTTCAACAGGACGAACACACACCTATTTGAGTCCTTATTATCGAAAACTTTCGCCCTTCTAGCAACGCTATAAAATTTAGGCAATTGGCGCTCCAAAAATGAATTAGCCTGTGCGATAGGGGCCAATTGGGGTATTCTCTTTAAAATTTGTTTCCTCTTGACGAGGAAGGAGGCCATATGATCCGACGCGGGCTCGCGCCCCTTTACCTATTCTGGTTGCTGGCGGGACTGCCCTTGCTCGCCAACGAAAAAGTTCCCGCCGCGGTGACTGCCGATCAGCTTCGTCAATGGCTGACCTTCCTCAGCTCCGATGAGATGAAGGGACGGGATAACGGCAGCGAGGAAATTGAACGCGCCGCCGCCTGGTTGGCCCAATCCTTCAAGGAAATCGGGCTGCGTCCCGCGCCGGGCTGCAAGGACTACTTTCAAAGCTTTGAAATCAAAACAGAGGAAACATCCTTTTCCGCCAAGAATGTGATTGGGTACCTAGAGGGGAGCGACCCCGAATTAAAAGAAGAGTACATCGTGCTGACCGGGCATTACGATCACGTGGGCGTCAATCCAAAGCTGGAGGGCGACACGATTTACAATGGCGCCGACGACAATGCCAGCGGTGTCATCAATATCATGGGCGTCGCGGCCACGCTGGCCAAGCTGCAGAAAAGCGGCGGAGGCCTGAGCATGAAGCGCTCACTGCTGGTCATCGCCTTCGCGGGCGAGGAAATGCGTCTGTTAGGCTCCAAGCACTATGTTCAAGAGCCACTGCTGCCACTCGACAAGATGATGGTCAACCTGAATTATGAAATGGTGGGCCACTCGGAGAAAACAGGCAAGAACCGCTTCTTTATGACCGGGGGTCAGTACTCCAACCTGAACCCGTTCGTGAAAACCACCGCCCTGAAATACGGTTGGGACTTGATTGAAAACCCCTTTAAGGACTTAAAGTTGTTCTTCCGCTCCGACAATGTCTCCTTTGCCCTGTTGGAGTTTAACCGCGACGAACGGTCCGCGGTGGGAATTCCCGCCCATGCCTTTTCAACCTGGGGCGGTGAAGACCATTACCACCAGCCCCACGACGAGGCGGACAGCATTGACTACGAGA
>JBGTRP010000281.1:0-8261 GCA_041940685.1 Acanthopleuribacteraceae bacterium | reverse complement strand
CGGCCATGGACTCGGAGGCGGAGGCCAAAATTTTCGACCACTTCAAGGACAAGACCCGCGACAAAATGGCCATCCTCATCTCGCACCGATTTTCCACGGTGCGCATGGCCGATAAAATTGTGGTGCTGGAGCGCGGACGCGCCACCGAAGAAGGCACCCATGAATCGCTGATGGCGCTGAATGGCCGCTATGCCCACCTGTTCTCCATACAGGCCGCGGGCTATCAATAACTCGTGATTCCAATCCACATCTTGGAGGTTTGACCCCATGCGGCGACAAAACTTTTCCTCGGGCGCACCCTGGGAATCCATAGCCGGTTATTCCCGCGCGGTAAAAATAGGCCCCTTTGTCCATGTCTCCGGAACGACCGCCACCAATGAAATGGGCGAGGTCATCGCCCCTGGCGACGCCTACGCCCAAACCATCCAGGCGCTGCGCAATATCGCGAGGGCGCTGGAAAGCGCGGGCGCAAGGGTCCAGGATGTGGTGCGCACCCGCATGTTCGTAACCGACATTTCGCGCTGGGAAGCGGTCGCGAGGGCCCATGGCGAGTTCTTCAGCGCAATCAAACCGGCCGCAACCATGGTGGAGGTGCGCGCCCTGATCGATCCTGAGATGCTGGTCGAAATCGAGGCGGAGGCCTATCGAGAAGAAAGCTGAGGTTACCCGCCACGCGCTTGATCGGCGTACTTTCTTATCCCTCACCAGGAAGTTGATCGCGCGGAGGTCCAGGCGCCCGAGTGGGGACCTGGGGCGGAATGCCGGGCGGCGGCAGGGGTGCGCGGGGGCGGTCGCGCAGGGTACACAAAAAACCGAGCATAATGAAACCCGCCCCTAAGACCGTGCGGGGATGAAGGGTTTCGCCTAGAAAAAGGGCGCCCAGCAGCACGGCCACCAGGGTGCTGGAGAGCGGGATGAGTTGGGTCTTGGTGACGGCCATATTCTTGATCAACCAATTGAAAAGCAGAAAGGCGAGGGCCGAACCGATGATTGCCAGATACCCCATGGCCGCGAGCGCGCTTGGCGTCCAGGAATGGCTCAGGGGATTGCCCTCCAGGGCGAAACCGATCAGCAATAGGGGCGGGAGACCGGCGCACATTTGGCCGGTGGTCATGGTCAGGGAATCAATGCGTTTTCCATGGCGTTTGATCAGTACGCCTGCCAACGCGGTAAAAAAGGAGGCGCCCACGATGGCCATGGCGCCCCAAACCGCGCCATCCCTCTCCAATTGCAGCCTGTCGGCGAATATTACCGCGACTCCCGCAATGCCCATCAGAATTCCCGCGAGCTTGGCCCATGTAAATTTCTCGTCGGGTAGGGAAAAGTGGGCGAGGACCTGTCCGAACAGCGGCAAGGTGCAATAAAGAATCGCGGTAACGCCAACGCTGATATAGGTTTCTCCCCAATACACCAAGGCGTAGTTGATGCTGAATGTCAACCAACCCGTTACCGCGATCAGCAGGAGATCCCGGTTTGTGACGGCGGTCCGTGCGCGACGCAAAAACCACCACCCCAGCAAGGGAAACAAGGCGACCACAAACCGCATCGAGGCATAGCTGAAGGGCGGCACATCGCGCAAGCCGATCTTGATGAAAAACCAGGTAGAGCCCCAAATCAGGCTGAGCAGACACCATACCGCGAATGCGAGCCGCACCCATTCCTCCCCAATCAGCGACGACAGCCGCGTCCGCCATCACAAAATTCCCATGTCCCATGGGAGATGTTACACTGAAAAGCGCCGATTCGGCCCGTGATTCCGGCTGGATGCACACATTCTCCAACCCGAGTATCCCGGATTCGGCCCGCCCCGAACTCTATCAGCTTACGCCCCCTAACCCCAATGAAATCCAATTTTGCGGAATGAAATGACATGCGCGTATTCGCCTTATCCGACACCCATATGGATTACCCCGACAACCGGCGTTGGGTCGACAACCTCTCCGCCTTCGAATACAAACAGGACGCCTTGCTGCTCGCTGGCGATTTGACCCATGATCCCGACCGTTTGGAGGAATCTCTCTCCCGTTTTTTACTGAAATTTGCCCGTGTCTTTTTTGTACCCGGCAATCACGAACTTTGGACCCTCAAATCCAACTGCCGCGACAGTCTCGAAAAATTTCATCAGGTAATGGAGATCTGCAAGCAGCTCGGTGTCCGCACCGCTCCGGAACGGCTGGGCCTGGGCTCGGGCGCGGTCTGGGTGGTGCCGCTTTTTTCCTGGTACGAAAAGCCCGAGGAGGGCGAGGGCAGCCTATTTGTCAACAAGAAGGGCGAGGACCCCACGCTACAGGCATGGAGCGACAACTACTTCATCAAATGGCCGCCATTCCCCGAGGGACAGAACGCGGCAGGTTATTTTTTGAGCCTCAACCAGCCTCATGTCACGCGCAACTATGACGCTCCCGTCATCTCGCTCAGCCATTTCCTGCCGCGCAAGGAATTGATGTTCCCCTCTAAGGCCGAGCTCGAGCGCCGCGCGGGCACGCCGCTGGACAGCAATCAAAGCTTTAACTTCAGTCGGGTGGCGGGCACCGCTCACCTCGATCGTCAGATTCGCCTGATTGGCTCCCGTCTCCATGTATATGGTCATCAGCATCGCAACCGGACCTGCCTCATCGAGGGCGTTACCTATGTTTCTCATTGCCTGGGCTACGCTCATGAACGCAAAAAAGGCCAAGTAATCGACCTCGAAAAAGGGCCCCGCCTGCTATGGGACGGGGAATGGGTTTGCCGGGCGGAAGTTCACGAACCCGTCCGCTTGGGAGAAATTCGTGTCGCAAACGGATAACCCCGGCCAACGCATCCATATCTGGCAGGGATGCCATCATTGCGAAAGGAAACCCATCATTGGCGCGCGTTATCACTGCCTCACCTGTCCGGTGGGGCCGGATAGCGACCTTTGCGAACCCTGTTACCTGGAATTCCAAAAAGGCGCGGTGGTCCACCCGCCCAAGGATCACTACGCGCTGAAAAACAAGCGGACCGGCAACCACCGCTTCCAATCCTATGAGGGCCTCCCCGAGCAAGGCTATGCGCCTTGGCTGGACGTCCGCCAGGCGGTGGCCATTCCACCCAAGGTCCCCGATCAGGCCATTGTCCGGCCCGAGTTTTGTGTGGGCCATGATTCCTATTTCGGCGGACACGCCTTCGCCGCGCGCCTACCGGGCTCGAAACACTCCTTATTGCTGACCGCGCTGCATGTCATGGATGAGCTCATCAAGGACCAAAAAATCGATGCGGGCGTTGGGAACCATGCATACACCGGCCAGGAGATTCCCGCGGTGCTGACCCGGGTCCGGCTCTACGACCTGTTCCAGGAACGCTGGATGGCGGCGCCGCTGGGGGAAGCCGGTCCCATGCTGGCGCTGCCTGATGCGCGCGTGGACGAGGAGGAACCACTATCCGATCGCGACATTGCCGCCTTTCGGCTGTCGGAAACCTCGAGCCTCGCCGCTTTTGAGTTAGCGGAGGCGGCGCCGAGCGTGGGGGAAGCCGTTTGGCTGGCCGCCCGCTTGGACGGCTACCAGTTGAGCCGCGTGGCCAAGGCTGTCGTGGTGGAAAGGGGCGATCGTTCTCTGATTTTTCGCTTTGCGCAACACGAGCTCAACCACAAATACACCAGCGGCGCGCCCATCCTCGACCGCCGGGGCCGCGTGGCCGGCATCAATGTGGGCGGCGGCCAATTTCGCGGCCAAAAATTTGGCCACGCCAACCACGTGGGCCATATTCACCGCCACCTGACGCCCCACGAAAATGGCCTTTTCGAACCTGGAGCTCCTGAAAAGGAGGCCTAAGGCTAAACCGATTCGCATCTGGTTCGTACCCTAATCTGGATGTAAAACTGCAATTTTAAAAAGGACAAGCCCACTTTCATCAAGGGTAAGAGGAGTTACCATGAGATTTGGACAACTACGGCTCATCGCGGCGATGTGCTCGCTGATGATGTTCGCCATGCTGGCCTGCGCCGCGACCGCAAAAACGGAAGTCGTCGACCAAACCATGCAGCTTTCCGCGGAAGGTCTGGTCACCCTTAAAAACATCAATGGAACCATCACGATCCACTCCTGGCAAAAGGACGAGGTCCGTGTGCTGGCCGAGAAACGCGCCAAACCCAAGTGGGGCATGTCGGCCGAGGACCTGCTGCAAGCCTGGAAAGTGGAGATCGGGGCCAGCAGAGACCGGATCGATATTGAAACCATCCGCCCGGAAAAACGCGACAAGAAGTGGCGCCAGGGCATTACGGTGACCTATGAGTTGTGGGTTCCGGAATCGGCCTCTTTAGAGCTGCGAAACACCAATGGAAAAATCGATGTGGAACGGCTCAACGGCCAAATCCAAGCCAGAACGACCAATGGCAATGTCCATCTCGAGGGCGTGGGCGGCACCGCGGAATGCGCCACGACCAACGGCAACATTACCATCGAGGAAGCGCGGGGTTGGGTGGACGCCCAGACCACAAACGGCTCCATCAGAGCGACGCTCTTGGAGTTCGACGGCAGAGACATGGACCTACATACCACCAATGGCGGCATCACCCTGTCGCTGCCCGGCAATGTGGGCGTCAATCTCGATGCCTCGACCACCAACGGTTCCGTTCGAAGCGACCTGCCGATCACGGTTTCCGGCAAAATTTCCAAACGCCGCGTATCCGGCGAGGTCAACGGCGGTGGCCCACGCATTAAGCTGAAAACCACCAACGGCTCCATCAAGCTGCTCGAAATTTAAAACCAAAACCCCGGCCCTTAAAAACGAGGGCCGGGAGTTCGAACCTCTCGCCACCTTGGCGATGCGGCCTAGCCCAAGGGAAAGGGCGAGCGTTTCTAGTCGGCGGGGTCTCTGTATTCTTTCAGTTTGGTTTCGCGCGCGGTGTGAACCACATCGATGATATAAACAATCTGGGTCGGATCATCGATCAAATAAAAAATGCGGTGAGACATGATGCGTTTTGAGTGGATCGGTCTTCCCCGGCGTCTGGTTACCGCGGGGAAAGCGCGCGGCTGAGATTCCAGCCTGTCGATACCCTCGTGCATGGCCCTTAGACAGGGTCCATCCAGAAACAGGAAAATTCATTACGGAGACCACGAAGACAAGGCAAAAGGGTTTGTGGTAACCCTATATAATTAAAAAGCTTATGTATTTTCCTTCGTGTGGCTCCGTGTTCTTTGTGGTTCAAAAAAATGCGTTTCTGGGCAGCTCTAGCCAGTTGGCGGCTCGGTGGCTCCCGGACTGACTCTCGATATAGCTAACAGCCTCCTCTAGCGCTTGCAGGGCTGCCGGATCAAAGCGAACCTGGTAGCCCGCACTCACGGCTTAAAGTTCAATTTAGCCGCGATTTCCTCAATTGCCTTCCTTGCTTCTACCCCTCGTTCTCCAGCCTCAAAACGGGCAATGGCCTGTTCCCAAAGTTGGCCGCGATCAAGGTTCATCCGCATCAGGTCGTAAGTTTCCGGGCTCATCACCACCATGGCGGCCTCGCCATTTTGGGTGATGGTCTCCACCCGGCCCTCAGCCAGGCGCTTAAGATGGTCGCCCGTGTGCTGGCGGAAATGGCTGAGGGGGTAGGTATCCTGGGTACGGTGAATCATAATCCCTCCGACATAAATCCGTACTGAATTTAGTATGACACGGATGGCTTGAAACATCAAATTTCCTTTCACCCACCCCGATTAAGCGATTGGGGCTCATTGTTGAATCCCTCTACATTCCCTGTTCCTGGAAATACCAATTCTTTTCGGCCAGGGTGCCGCGGTAGAATCGCAGCCGCATCACTTCATCGTCACTCCCTAGGGGGATCTCGAAGTCTTCCAGGATTTCTAGCTCCCTGAAAAATTCCTCCACATGCCGCATCCAGCGATCCTCGTGGCCGGCGGGCATCTCACTCATCTGAACCACCAGCAGGACTTCCCGGCCATGGTTCCGCCACACGGCCTCCTCGCCCCGATCCCAGAAGGCGTATTGAAGCTGGCGGCCATGTTCGTAGTTTTTGCTGTGATCCAGAATCAGGACCTCCGCCTTTTCATGCAGGCGAAACTCCAAATGAGAACCCAGTTTGTAGTTGTCGGCCACGATCAGGGGCGGCTCCAGGCTTGAACCTTGCAACCCGGCCAGGTGGCGTTCGGTCCGTTGCGCTGCCTCTTTCCAGCCTAAAAAAGGCTCGCGCAAGGAACCCATCCCGAGCGCGCCCGTAATCAATTCCACCAATAGCGCAAGCCAGGCGAAGAGCGCGAATCCCAAGGCCAGCCACACAAGGGCGAGGCGACGCGCGCGCCTGCCCCTTTTCACAAACCGACGCAATGTGGCGGGTAGAAAAATCAGGAGCGGCAGGTATCCGGGCAGTGGCCAGTGAAGCGTATGCGGGCCGCTGTCATGCAGTGGCGCGGCCGCCCAGTAGAGGAAAAGGGGAACCAAGGCGAACATGGCGCACAATAGCGCCCGGTCCTCTCCTTGCTTGGCGCGGACCACCAGGCCGAACAACGCCGCCAGGAGCCCGATATACAGCAGAGGCGTAATCAGCATTGCCTGTTCGGCAAGATGTTGGACAAGAGCCTCGGTTTGAAAACCTGGCTCATGACGTACGCCGAGAAAGTAGGCCAGGGGCGCAAAATCGTTTTTCCAGTTGTAGATCAGTACGGGCAATAGTCCGGGCGCCATCAGCAAGCCCATCATCCAGGGCCCCTTGCCCTGCCAGAAATGACGCCCGCGCCGCGTCAACATAAGATAGAGCAGAGCGGAAAGGGGAGCCAGCACAAAACGGTAATGGGTGGCGAATCCCAGGGCCGCAACCAACCCGGCCCAAAGCCACCCGCCGGAGGCTTCTCCCGGAGGAGATTCCCTGGTTGCCCGCTCGAAAAAGAGCAGGAACAGGGCGCTCAGCTCCAGAATCGCCACATCGGGAATAGCCACGACGCCGAGATAGGCCAGGCCCGGAATGATCAGCGCAAGGCCAGCGGCCAGCCATGCATCCGCCTCGCCCACGAGTGGTTTTGCCAGCAACCAGACCGTCCATGGGAACGCCATCCCGATCAGCCCGAAAAGCAGCCGCACCCCAAGCACGCTGTCGCCCGCGACCCAGGCGCCCAACCACACCAGAAACGCGGTAAGTGGCGGCAGGTCCGTGTAGGCCAGGTCCAACCGTTGGGCGCATTGCCAGTAAAACGCCTCATCGGAAAAGAGGTTCAGGCTCGCTGCCGCAATCCATTTCAGAGCCACCACCAAAAAGAAAAGAAAAACGATCGCTTTTTTCAACGCGGCCCACTCCCCTACCGGCTGGTAAAAGCATCACGCTACCACGACCACCCCAATCTCCGGAATACCAGATTTCGGCGCTGGGAATCCACAAATAACCGCCTCAAGTCATTAGATGCCGCTCAAGGCGCACAGCCTTTGGTTTTGGGTTGGAAGGAGGAATGTTTTAAGAGGTCAGATACTGGCAGAGAAACTCAGCTTTACCCGCATCTGGATTCTGGCTCCCGAGAACTGAGGTGTTGGCCTTCCGAAACATGACACGGAAAGCAAGGATTTAATCGCCAGCGCGGCCGGGTGCGGCCTCTCGAGCGCTCACCATGTGCAACTTCCCCTTTCCAGGTTAAAATAGTGCGCGGGCGCCGGAGCAGACGGCGGGAATGATTCCGGCGAAGGAGTTGTTACCATGGCGGTTAAAAGAAAAGGGGCCCTCCCACCCAAAGGGCAAACCCACGAGGGAGACCACTATCTCAGCGCGATCGCGGACCTTCAATTCCGGCTCAATGCCCATCAAAGGGTCTGGAGCCCGCCCACGGATCTATTCGAAACCCCGGAAGCCATGGTCGTCACCGTGGAGGCGCCGGGAATGCGGGAGGAAGATTTCTCGCTAAGCTTCTCCAATGGCATCCTGCGGGTTCGAGGCATTCGCCAGGAGCCTCCGGGCAAGGTCGCCTATCATCGCATGGAAATTTGTTACGGCGAGTTCCTCACGGAAGTCGCCATCCCCAAAAATATTGAGAAACAAAGTATCGAGGCCGTTTATGCGAGGGGTTTTCTTCGGATCACGCTTCCCAAGGTAGGGCCCAAAAAAATTCACGTTCGAGACGGTTAAGCCATTTTGGCAAGGAAAATCGCCGGCATTTCATGAAAATTGTCCATTTTTTCGTTCAATAACCCTGAGTTAAAGAATAGGGAGGATCCAGACATGGTTTCAATCAAGTTGGAAGATGACCAACGCCAAGACGGCGAACATCCCGAGGGCGATCTTCCCGAGAAAAAGAGCCCCGCCATTCCCGAGG
>JBGTRP010000280.1:0-8267 GCA_041940685.1 Acanthopleuribacteraceae bacterium | reverse complement strand
CGGCCGGGACCCGATACGCGGTCGCTCGAATCAGCTCAAGCTCACGAGTGATGAAATCCTGCGGATGAACGCCGGTCGCTATTACTTCGATTCCGTCAGCGTCGTCGGCCAGGCCAGAATCGAAGTCCTCGGCCCCGTCGAAATCTTCGTGGAAGGTGACGCATCCTTCGGCGGCGGCGGGATCGTCAATGTGACGCACGATCCGAGTGCGTTGACGATCTACTGCACGGGCACGACGCTCAAGCTCGCCGGCGGCAACAACGTCTACGGCTCCGTCGTCGCGCCGGAATCGGACATCACGGTTCTTGGCGGCGGGACGATCTTCGGAACGATGCTCGGGCGCACCGTCGAAATCGGCGGCGACGCATACATTCACGTGGACGAGTCGATCCTTCGCGAGTTCTACGGCATCGAGCCGCGCACGCCGATCCTGGTGGAGTAGGCCTAATGGCAATTTGCAATGAGCCGTAGCGTCCCCCCTCCGTGGGGGACGACGCGATCTGAGCGAAAAAAGTATGCTTGACTGACGAAGTTTCCGTCGTCCGCCACACAGGGCGAACGCTACATTTAAACGCCACGGCTTTAGCGGCGCATTCGCACGCCGATTGAAAAACCCCTCCGAACCCGCGCGCATCCGGCGATGCCGCGGGTTTTTTCGTTCGTTCGGCATCAGGCGCGTCCGGCCCATTCGCGCCGCAGCAATCCGAGAAAGACGGTATCGTTCACCTCGTCGTTCACGAGCCATCGCTCGCGAAGATAACCCTCGCGCTGAAACCCGAGGCGTTCGAGCAGCTTGATCGACGGCGTGTTTCTCGGATCAACGTCCGCTTCAATCCGATGCAGCTCGAGAGTCTCGAATGCAAACGTCAGCAGCGACGTGGCGGCCTCCGTCATGTATCCCGTCCCCCAGCAGTCGCTTCGCAGGATGAAACCAATCTCCGCCCGGCGATTGCACGCGTCGACGGCGGCGAGCGTGCACGTGCCGACGATGCCGTCGTCCTCCAGGCGGGCGATTCCCCATTGGAAAAGCGTTTGCTCGGCAAAAGACTGATGAATGCCCGTGATGTACTTCGCGGCGTCGGACGGCGTCGACCAGGGCGGCGAGCTCCAATAGCGCATCGCCCGCGGATCAGAAAAGATGCGGAACAATGCGTCGGCGTCGGCCTGCGCAATCCATCGCAGTCGCAATCGGGGCGACGTCAGTGTCGGTAGTTGAAATCCTTCGATCAGCGCCATGCGGGCAATATCGTGCGAGCCCTGCAATCGGTCAAACCGATCGACGTGCCCTCATTCGCCGCCGTCGGCCGCCCGTCCGAAGAACGACGATGCCGCACATCGTTCCGACGAGCATCAGGGGACAGCCCAGTCCGCAGACCGGCGAATGAAACAGAAGCGAGAACAACAGATTCAGTCCGCTCAGATTGGCGGGGCAGGGCGTCGGCTGCGGTTCCGGCTCGGGTTCAGGTTCGGGCTCCGGCTCTGGCTCCGGTTCGGGCTCGGGTTCCGGTTCAGGTTCCGGAATCGTGTCCACGTCACTCGCCGAGTTGTTCGTCAGGTCCGGGTCGATCAGGCTCAGGATCGCGCGCGTCTGTTGCGCGTTGGGATTTTTGATGTTTTGCGCCTCGTCGAGCGCGATGCGATGCCATTCGACATCCTGAAATATTTCGATGTCGCGGTTGATCAGGTGGTAGGTGGTGATAATCAGATCGTAATTTTCATAAACCTTCAAAAAGGTGGCCTTGCCATGCCGATTGGCGCCGTGGTGAATCATGACCCGCAGGGAGGGCGTGAAACGCGCGGCCTCGCGAAACCAGTTGCCCACCACGGACATGGGACAGACGAGCAGTGTCGGCTTCTGATGGATGGGCACTCGTCCCAACTCTCTCTCGTGTAAGAGCAGGCTGAGGAGTTGAATGGTCTTGCCCAAGCCCATGTCGTCGGCGAGACAGGCACCGAACCCCAAATGGTCGTGAAAAGAGAGCCAGGAGAGACCGCGCAATTGATAGGGACGCAGGGTGCCTTCGAGGTTGCAGGGTTGATCGACCGCGGGCAGCTTTTCGCCGTCATTGGAGAACAACTGGGCCAGGCTGCCTTGGTAGTCGAAATTCTCCACATCGAGTGAGGAGGGCAGTTCCTGGTGTTGGATGCCGAGATCCATGGCCTCGCGCAGGGTCATTTTGCCGCGGGTATCGCGATCTTCGAAGAAGGAAATCGCGGTTAACAAATCCTCCTGCTTCACCTCTACCCACTGGCCGTCGATGGGCAGCAAGGCCATTTTGTGTTTGACCAATTTGTCGAAGGCCTGCCGGGAAAGGGCTTTATCGCCCACCGCGGCGGCCCATGAATAATTGACCAGCGAATCGAAACCGAGCATGCCCTTTTTGTCGAATTCGGAGCTGTCGATTTGGATTTTGGTCCGCAGCCGTTTGGTCTCCTTCTTCCACCAGGGCGGGTTGACCACGCCGAATTCAGCGGATTGTAGATGGAGGCTCTGCTCGGTGAGGAAATGATGAATTTGGGTGGTGGAAAGGTCCAGAAAGGTCGGATAGGGCTCTTGCAACGCCTCGCGCAACTCGGGGAAATACTGCAGAGCCCTGCCCAAATCGCGCAGGAACTGCTCGGAAAGAGTTTTTCCATCGGAAGCTTCGATGGGCACCAGGTTCTCCCAAATCTCCTGCGCGTAGATGTGCTGACTGGTGTCCTTGATGTTTTGCAGCGAAAATGCCACGCGCCAAACCTTCAGGCTCGGGTCCAGGTCCTCAATTTTGGCGTCGCCGATTTCGGGCGCCAACACGGTAAAACAGGTATTCCAGTGGCGTGACTGCGCCTTGTGGTTCTGGCGCAGCCAGTTGGAGACCAGCGCCACAAACGCGGCCTGCACGTCGCGCGCCGCGCTGAAGGTATTCTGCTTGCTGTAAAGCCCTTTGAGCAGCGGTTGCGCCAGGGAGTCGAGCGGGTTCTGCTTTTTGCGCTTGCGGCCATGGCGGCGCTGGGCGAATTGTTCGAGGCAAAGCCCGCCTACTACATGGCGGATCAAAAAATCGATGGACGTATCGAAAAAGTCGCGCACCAGGGATTCCCGGGTTCGGCGGGTGCCGTCCGCCGACCATTCGCCCGCGCAACTGGGCGGCAACCGTTTCTGAAGATTTTCCAACTGGTTGGCGAGAATATTGGCATTCAGCATCCAACGCGATTTAATTTGATGGTCCACCTTTTGCAAGATCGGCTCATAAGTCCCGTGAATCAGGCTGTAGAACACCAGGTTGGAGGCATCCTTCCAAAAATGGATCGATTCCGCGTAGGTCAAGGAGGGATCGCGCCGCCGCGGGTTCAGACTGATCAGCCATTTCAGGGCGCAGGGCGGGGCCAGCAGCACACCGGGAACGCGCCAGGGCTCCAGGGTCATGTTGTCGGTATCGTGGGTCTTGCCGAAGGTGCCCTTTTTGAGCCAGGGCGAGGGGAGCGGGGCATCTTCGGAGCTGGGCAACAGCAGTTCCACGGAGCTCATGGCGGTGATGGTGCTGGTTTCCACGAAAGGCCGCAGGATGGTTCGCACCGAATTGAACAGTTGACGGGAATCCAAGGCGAACGGATGGGGGTCGGGAATGCGGGAGGGCCGGCCGCGAAACTTTCCCTTTGCCCCGGGCTGAAAATCCGAAATAGGCTCGAACAGCTGATTTTTCATGCGTAGGCTGGCATCCTCCAGCCAGACGAACAAACCAGCGCCCTCTTTTCTAGTGGTAGTCCACAAACCATGAACGACTAACATGCTGCTCCGAGGTTCACACGGGAAGGTATGAAATTGGAGTTCCCCAATTATTTTCGGAAGAAGTACGGACTCTTGATGGGCCACCCGCCGAGCGAGACCTAGAAAAACGGCGCCACTCCAGCCCTTACATCAGAACCTACTGCCCAAAGGTTTCTCAAAAAAAAGGCAGCTCCCTAATAGATCAAATCCTATTCTAACAAGGATAAGGGCCCAACCACCAAGAAAAAAAGCAAAATTTGAAAAGGTTGGCAAACTTTTTCGGTTTCCATGGCCGGGTGGGCGGAAATGGCGGTCGAAAAATGCCGGCTCCATTCGCCTAAATTCGCGCTGGCCAGGAAATTCCAAAGGGACCTTTTCCCGCGGCACCTGCCTTCCGAGCCGATGGGTCAGAGCAGGCCGCGCGGAACGGCTCCGAGACCCAAAAGACAAATTGAGGGGTTGACATTGGCGGCGTTTGTTATGATGATGCCTGCTATCAGCAAGGAAACCTGTAGAGAACCATCGTTCAAGCCATAAAGAGAGTTGATTGTATGACTCAGATCTTCATTCCCAAAGAAGTTAACGCCACCGAAAAACGGGTGGCCGCCATACCAGATACCGTGAAAAAGTTCGTTTCCGCGGGCTTTGAGGTTCGCGTTCAAGCCGGGGCCGGAGAGAGCGCCTTCATCTCCGACAAGGATTACGAGGGGGCGGGCGCCTCATGCGGCGAGGATCTCGACGCGCTTTACGCCGCGGCCGATATCGTCTTAAAGGTGCAGCCGCCCATGCGGCATCCGGAACGCGGCCGCCATGAAGTCGAGATGATGAAGGAAGGGACGATTTTGATCACCCATCTCGTCCCCAACGCGGATCTGGACACCATTCGGCTCTTGATGAAACACAAGGTGAGCTGTTTCTCCATGAACCTGATTCCGCGCATCACGATCGCGCAGAAAATGGATTCGCTCAGCTCTCAGGCCAGCATCGCGGGCTACAAGGCCGTGCTGATGGCGGCGAGCACCCTGGGCAAGTATTTCCCCCTGTTGATGACCGCCGCGGGCACCATTACCCCGGCAAAGGTCGTGGTGCTGGGCGCCGGGGTCGCGGGCCTACAGGCCATTGCCACCGCCCGGCGGCTTGGCGCCTCGGTAGAGGTTTCCGACGTGCGACTGGCGGTAAAGGAACAGGTAGAGAGCCTGGGCGCCAAATTCATCGAGGTGGAATCCGAGGGCGATATGGAAGACGCCGGCGGTTATGCCAAGGAACAGAGCGAAGAGGATCTCAGACGCCAGCGCGAGGAGGTGGGCAAACGCATGGCCCAGGCCGATGTGGTGATTACCACCGCGCTGATTCCAGGCCGGCCCGCGCCCTTGCTGATCACCGAGGAGACCCTCAACAAAATGCGGCCCGGATCCGTAATCGTGGACCTGGCCGTGGAGCAAGGCGGCAATTGCGAGTGGAGCGAGGCTGGAAAAACTGTCGTCAAGAACGGGATCACCATCATCGGCGAACTCAATATTCCCAGCACCATGCCCATCCACGCCAGCCAGCTTTACGCCCGCAACCTGTTAAACCTGCTGCTCCACCTCGGCAAAGACGGCAAGCTCGAGATCGACGTGGAAGAAGAGATCACCAATGGCGCCTTGTTGACCCACGGGGGCGAACTGCGCCACGAGCCCACCCGAAAACTTTTGGAAACCTAAGGAAAACCGCGAAAAAAGGATCTGAATCATGTCGATACTGCTCATTGGCATTTACGTTTTTGCACTGGCCGTGTTCGTGGGATTTGAAATCATCACCAAAATCCCCCCGACCCTGCATACGCCCCTCATGTCGGGCGCCAACGCCGTTTCCGGCATTTCGATAGTGGGCGCCCTTTACTGCGCCAAGTCCAGCCAGCCGGATCTCGCCAATATCTTGGGCCTTTGCGCCATCACCTTTGCGACCATCAACGTGGTGGGCGGTTTCCTGGTCACCGACCGCATGCTGAAAATGTTCAAGAAGAGGGGGAAGTAGCTTGAGTACCATCGTCGCCATCCTATACCTGATTTCCTCCATTCTGTTCATCTTCGGTTTGAAGATGCTGACCCGCGTCCAAACCGCGCGCCGCGGCAACTGGCTTTCCTCCTCGGCCATGTTCCTCGCCATCCTGGCCACCCTGATCGACATGGGAATCGTGGATTACACCTATATCATTGCCGGAATCCTGCTCGGCGGCGTGGTCGGGGTGATTATGGCGCTACGCGTGCCCATGACCGCCATGCCTGAAATGGTCGCGATCTTCAACGGGTTCGGCGGCGGCGCATCGGCGCTCGTGGCCATCTCGGTGTTGTTGCGCGAAGGTATGCAACGCGAGGTCAGCTTGGTGGAAAACCTGGGAACCGACACCACCGTCACCTTGTTCCTGAGTATCCTCATCGGGACCGTCACCTTTACCGGCAGCCTGGTGGCCTTTTCCAAATTGAAAGGCCTGATCTCGGGGCAGCCGATCCTCTTTCCCGGCAATCAAATCCTCAATCTTCTGTTAATTTTGGGCGCGATCGGGCTCATCGTGTTTCTCATGACCGGCGCCACGGAGGCCACCCCCATTCTCTACGCCAGCGTCGGGGTGATCGCCATCTCCCTGCTGCTGGGAATTCTGCTGGTAACGCCCATCGGGGGCGCGGACATGCCGGTGGTCATTTCCCTATTGAATTCCTATTCCGGGCTCGCCGCGGCGGCCGCGGGTTTCGTGTTGGCCAACAACGTGCTCATCATCAGCGGCGCCCTGGTGGGCGCATCGGGCCTCATTCTGACCAAGATCATGTGCAAGGCCATGAACCGCTCGCTGGCCAACGTGCTTTTCGGTGGCTTCGGCCAGGAGAGCGCGGAAACCGGCGGCGGAAAAGGCGGCGATGCCTACCACAGTGTCAAGTCCTGTTCGCCGGAAGAAGCGGCCATGATCTTTGATGCTGCCGAAAAAATCATTGTTGTACCGGGCTATGGCTTAGCCGTAGCCCAGGCTCAGTACGCGGTTCGGGAAGTAGCTGAGTTTCTGGAAAGTAAAGATAAACAGGTCCTCTACGCTATTCATCCTGTGGCAGGCCGTATGCCTGGGCACATGAATGTTTTACTAGCTGAAGCAAATATTTCCTACGAACAACTGAAAGACCTGGATGAGATCAACCCTGAGTTTGAAGATTGTGATGTGGCGCTGGTCTTAGGCGCAAATGACGTTGTGAATCCAGCGGCCCGCCATGATACATCATCCCCGATTTATGGTATGCCTATTCTGGATGTGGATAAGTCCCGTACCGTAATCATTAATAAAAGAACCATGAATACGGGTTTTGCAGGGATCCAGAATGAGCTCTTTGGATTTGATAATTCAATTATGGTCTTTGGCGATGCCAAAGAAATGCTTCAGCAGTTATTAAAAGATTTAAAGGATCTATAAGGGTTTCATACTGCATTCAATAAAAAAACCCCGCTTTTGCGGGGTTTTTTATTTCTGCCTTGCCCATGAATCGCGTAGTGTAATCGTGCGGCTGAATACCGGTTTTGTCGCGGTCGAGGTTTTTTCATCAAGTCGAAAATAACCGAGGCGTTCGAACTGGTACACCCGATCACCGTTGGCTTCGGCTAACGAGGGTTCCAGACAGGCCTTGTCAATCACCTGTAATGAATCCGGATTTAACGACGTCGTCCAGTCATCACCGGCGGCATCCGGGTCGGCTTCGTTAAATAACCGATCATACAGTCGTACCTCTGCCGTGATTGCATGCTCGGCCGACACCCAGTGGATGGTCCCCTTGACCTTGCGCCCGTCCGGCGCCTGACCGCCACGCGTTTGCGGGTCGTATTCGCAGATCAATTCAACCACTTCCCCGGAGTCATCTTTAATCACATCCAGGCACCGGATAAAAAACGCGAAACGTAACCGCACTTCGCGGTCCGGACCTAAACGAAAGAACTTTTTCGGCGGGTCTTCCATGAAGTCGCTGCGCTCGACCCAAATTTCCCGGCCGAACGGCACCTGCCGAGTGCCGCGGTCCGGATCGCCGGGTCGCGCTCCATCGCCGCATCGATAAGGCTCTGTGGGACCGTCGCGTTCATGACGCGGGTCGCCGCCTGCCACACGAGGACCGGGCCGGGCTTGCCGAAATACTTACGGTGAGTATGCCACAACGCGCCCTTTCGAGCGTAAGGCGAGGAAGCGCATAGCAGCATGGCGTTCGGAATGGTTGCCATCGCCGGTCGCAGCGCGTTCAAGATTTCGTAGTCCGGTTCGGCGCTATTGTCGCTCGGCCAAAACGCGATTTCGTCACACAATGCGGCGACGATGGTGTAGCCGCGAAGGGCTGCGAGATCGTCCGCGTGACGGCGCCCTCGATCCGCGACGCCGAGAACCTGCGCGAGATCCGCGGCGAGCTCGAGCGGCTCGGCGTGCGCGTGCCGTTGGTCGCCGACATCCACTTCACGCCGAACGCCGCGATGATCGCGGCGGAGGTCGTCGAGAAGGTCCGGATCAACCCGGGCA
>JBGTRP010000279.1:0-8280 GCA_041940685.1 Acanthopleuribacteraceae bacterium | reverse complement strand
CGACATTCGATTGTGCTAAATAGAGCCCGCATCTTTCGCGTCCGGGTTGGAAGCGCAATCTATCCATTCGCGGTTGTCCATGAGTCCATCCACTCCATCCAAAACTCGTAAATTCGGGACCATGCCGGTCTTCCTCACGGCGATCTCCACCATCCTGGGCGCCGTCATGTTCCTGCGATTCGGATACGCCACGGGAAACGTGGGTTTCGTGGGCGTGGTCGCCATCATTTTCCTGGGCCACGCGGTTACCATTCCCACGGCCTGCGCCATCGCGGAAATCGCGACCAACCAGAAGGTTCAGGGCGGTGGGGAGTACTTTATTATCTCCCGCTCCTTCGGATTGACCGTGGGCGGGGCCATCGGCATTTCCCTGTTCCTTTCCCAGGCGATCAGCGCGGCTTTCTACATCATCGCCTTTGCCGAGGCGTTCGGCCCCGTCACCGAATTCATTGCGCAGAAGTACGGCTTTCATATCGCGGACAAGCGCTGGTTCAGCGTACCCACCATGATTCTGCTCATCTGGGTCATGCTGAAGAAAGGCGCGGATTTGGGTGTGAAGGTGCTCTACCTGGTGGTCGGCGTGCTCTTCATTTCGCTGGTCTTCTTCTTCCTTGGCGGCGGTCCGGGTACGTCCGAGTCGGGTTTCGAGGTATTGACCGCGACCGTAGAAAACCCGGATCCCTTCTTCTATGTTTTCGCCATCTGCTTTCCCGCCTTTACGGGCATGACCGCGGGCGTGGGGCTCTCCGGCGACCTGGCCAACCCCAAACGGTCGATTCCCTTCGGGACCCTGAGCGCAACCGCATTCGGCATGCTGATCTACATGTTGATCGCCTACAAGCTGGCCACATCGGCGGCCCCGGACGCCCTCCACGCGGATCAATTGATCATGGGCAAAATCGCCATCTGGGGACCCATCATCCCGATCGGGCTGGCCTGCGCCACGCTTTCTTCCGCGCTTGGTTCCATGATGGTCGCGCCCCGAACGCTTCAGGCTATCGGCGGCGACGGCCTCTTCCCCACCCCGAACCTCAACCAATGGCTTTCGCGCGGCGCCCCGCGCTCCGGCGAACCGGTCAACGCGACCATCGTGACCAGCATCATCGCCTTGGGCTTCCTGCTGGTGGGCGATGTCAATATCGTGGCGGAAATCATCTCCATGTTTTTCATGGTGACCTACGGCTCCATTTGCCTGATCTCCTTCCTGGAGCACTTCGCCGCCGACCCTTCCTACCGCCCGACCTTTACCTCCCGCTGGTATATCTCGCTGTTCGGCGCACTCATGTGCGGCCTGCTCATGTTTCAAATGAATCCGGGCTACGCCCTGGCCTCCATCATCATCATGACGCTCATCTACATCATGATCAGTTATTTCAACCCGGATAAGGGGGGCCTCTCCAACATCATGCAGGGCGTCATCTTCCAAGTCAGCCGGCGGCTGCAGGTCTTCCTGCAAACCGCGCGCAAGGGAGACACCCAGCTCAATTGGCGGCCTTCCATCGTGGGCTTGTCCAAGCACAGCCTGGAACGGCAATCCGCCTTCGAGTTGGTGCGCTGGATTTCCCATCACCACGGATTCGGCACCTACATCCACTTCATCGAGGGCTACCTCTCCCGGACCACCCACCAGCAGTCGGTAGAGTTGCTTTCCCGCCTCATCCGACTGGCCGGCGCGAGCCGAGGCCGCGTGTTCATGGATACGCTTGTGAGCCCATCGGAAACCACCGCCATCTGCCAGGTAATCCAGATCCCGGGCGTATCCGGCCATGAGAACAACGGCGTCCTGCTGGAGTTTTCCAAACGCGACCCATGCGACCTCAATGGGATTATCACCAACTTGCAGTTGATTACCTCGGCCAACTTTGACATCTACGTGTTGGGCAGCTCTCAACGCAAGTTCGGCTACCGCAATGAGATTCACATCTGGTTGAGCTCCACCGATTTTGGGAACGCCAACCTCATCATTCTCATCGGCTACATCCTGCTGGGCGATCCCGACTGGAAACGCGGAACCGTCAAAATATTCGCCAGCTACCCCGAGCACAAGCTCGACGAGGAAGAGGAACATTTGCGCAACCTGATCCAGGCGGGACGGCTGCCCATTTCCCAACAAAACATCACCATGATTCCCCAGGTAACGGGAAGCAGCCTCAAAGACCTCATCAACCACCATTCCCAGGAGGCGGACCTCGTCATTCGCGGATTCCGCCCGGCCCACCTCAAACGCCTGGGAGAAGAAGTCTTTCTCGGCTATGAACAAATCGGCGACATCCTGTTCGTCCACTCCAGTGAATGGAAGGAAATCCTCTCGGAGCAAGAGATCAACGATGCCGAAGCAACCACTCAGGACCAGTCCCCTGAAACGAAAAAGCCGCCCGCCGAAGAACGGCCAGAGCCTGAGCCAAAAGAACAGGCCGAGGTTCCTCGGAACAGCGCGGCTCCGAAGAAAACAAGCAATCCCAAACCGGACCCAAAACCCGAGGAAACCGGGTCCTGAAATCATGACCGGCAGGGCATAAGCGTCGATAAGGGACCGACTAAAACCAACACCAAGGGCCCGCCAATAATGAAGTCGAATCCTTCGAGCGTGACATCCTCATTGTGAAAATGCCTCAAGAAGGCCGGAATGCCCTGGACCTTGGCGATACTGACCGAGGATCACTCGCGTTGCATGGAGACCTTGCTCATTTTCTGTTTTGTCTTACATCACAAGCTCGCGATACGGGAACGGTTTCGACCCAGACTATTCTGTTCCCCCCATCCGCGAATAACTTCTCTTTTGGAGAAGAGGAAAAACGATCCGCGGATCGCGCGGATTCACGCGGATAAAGAGTTGCAAACTAAGAAGCCACAGGATATCGCGCTGAACCTGTCGATCAATCCGTAACAGATTGAAAATGTGGGGTCGGGCCAAGGCTCCACTCACTAGAACCATATGGAAAGTGTATTATCAAAAGGAAAAAAGCATAAAAAAAGCGGCCCCGTGGAGCCGCTTTTTTATTGGTTGAGGAAAAACGGGTTAGGGCACGCAGATGTTTTCGAGGAAGCCCACGTAGTCCAGAACCGTCTGTTGGGTAGGCCACTCGCCGTTGCCCAGGCTGGCGTAAAACGCGATGAGCGCATCGGCCACGCTGTTGAAGCAATTCTCCAGGGGCGTCAGGCGGTAGGCGCTGCGCCCATGGGTGAAGGCGATGATTTGGTCGGTGGCCGCGTTGGTTTTCAGGTCGAACACGGTAACGTTCGCCATGCCGTCATTGGCGGGCTGCCAGGTGGCGCCATTGTCCAGCGAAACGTACATGCCGATATCGGTTCCCGCCCAGATGCGGTTGTCCACGATGGGATCGATGGCCAGGGCGTTCACCGGGATGTCGGGAATACCCGTGCCGGATGGCGAAAAGGTCACGCCGCCATCCGTGGATTTGCGCACATGTTGACCCGCGGATCCGGAAAACCCGGAACGGGACTGGAAGACCACGTTGTTGTCGTCGGGGTCAACCAGAATATCGGAAACGTAAAGCGCGGGGCCGCCCACGTCCACCGCGGTGAAGCTGACGCCGGCATCGGTGGAGCGGAACACATCGCCGCGATTGGATCCGGTAAACAGGATCGTGGAATTGCTTCCCTCAACCCCGTCCAAAACCGTTTCAATGGCGCTCAAGGCTCCGGGGCTGGCCCCGCCGCCGGGACCGTCCGGCGCCAAATCCATGCCGCCGCCCAGGGCCACGAAACCACCGCCCGTGGCGAAGAAGTTCGGCGCGCGATACAAGCGTTGGGTGCCGTAATACAGGGTATCGCAAACATTGCGGTCCAGATGGATCGGCGCGTAGAACAACACGCGGTCACTGATGTTCATGCCGTTTCCGGGCGCATTGGAGAAGATATAACCGCCCATGGTCGTGGCGAAGCCGTTGGTGGTGTATCCCACGCCGATGATGTTGTTGGTTTGGTTGAAGTAGGTATGCACCAAATTGTTGGGCGTGCATTGGTCGATCAGGGCGAAGCCGCCGTCGCCGAAGTCCAAATGTTTCCACGCATCAGTGCCTTCCCAGCCCATGGTGCCGTTGTCCTGGGTGCCGCCATAGGCCCGCGTGGGATCGGCGGGATCGATATCGCCGCCGGAGTACTGGGTCAGTCCCAGGCCGTCGTTGACGTTGATCCAGTTGTCGCCGCGGTCGTCGGAACGCCAGATGCCGCCATCATTGGCGACCCACAAGCGGTTTGGCTGGCCCGGCCAAGTGGTGATGTAATGGACGTCGGCATGCATGGCCGTGGTCATGTCCGCGCTGCGCACCTTGTCCAACATGGTGGTTCCGCCGTTGTCGGAACGCATCATTTGGGAGGGCGTGGAACCCTGGGTGCTGGCGCCGGCGCCGCCGGTGTAGAACACATCGGAATCGCCGGGCTCCACGTGGATCGGCATGTCATAACCGCATTGCGGGCTGCAATACCCGGTAGCCGAGGGGACGCTGGTCCAGTTCACGCCGTTGTCAATCGATTTGAAGATGCTGCCCCCGCTTGCGCTGTTCGCAAGGTACAAAACGGAGGTGCCCGGATTGCCCGTATCCTCGGTAGCGGTGATGTAGGCGCGGCCCCAGGAGCTGTTGACCGTGGGCAGGCCGCCCGTACCGCCGATTTGGGTCCAGGTCATGCCGTTGTCGATGGATTTGACCAAACCGCCGTCATCGCCGCCATTGCCGGTGAACCAAAGCGCCGCCCACCAGGTCGTGTCTACCACGGGATCTTGAATGACGCGAGATGCGCGGTTGTTGCCCGAGGTTCGCTGCGTCCAGGTCATCCCCCCGTCCAAGGACTCGTACACGCCGCGGGTCGGCAGGGTGGGGCCCAGGGTGCAGGAGGTGCCGAATACGCCGCTGGCCGTGGTGGCGAGCAGGTGGTCGGAATCGGCGCGATCCACGATAATCGAGGTAATGCCGCGGTTGGTGAATTCGGCCCCGCCGAAGGGTCCGCTCCAGGTTGCGCCCGAATCGGTCGACTTGAACACGCCGATACCGCCGTAGGAATCGCAGCTACCATTGCCCTCTCCGGTGCCGATGTAAATGGTTGCCATCCCGGCCGCGTGGGGCGCGGGGTCGATGGCGATCGAACCGATGGCCAGTGAGCCCAAATCATCGGTCAAGGCGGTCCAGGTTGCGCCATTGTCGGTAGACTTCCAGATACCGCCCTGCGCGCCGCCGATATATATGGAATCGTCGGTATCGTCGATGGCGATCGCGGTCGCACGGCCACTCACATCACTGGGGAAACGGGGCGTAAAGGTGGGTGTTTGGCCACCGGTTGTCGGCGCCGGACCGATATTCTCCCAGGTCCCCACGTTGGCGCCGCGGTTGGCGCGCTCCTGCGCCTTCATCATCTCGATGGCTTTCAGTCTCGCCTCGGATGCGCCGAATGCCGCGTTGTTGGGATTTTTTCTGCGTCCCTCAAAGTACCGTTCTTTGGCTTGTCGCCGGCCTTCCATGTGAAGATCCGACTCTTTGGTGGGTGCGGGAGCCTGCGCCAGGGTAAAATCGGCGGTTAGTAAAACCGCCAATGCCACGGCGCCAATGGCTCGATTCCAGACCCTTGGCAATCGTAACTTGGTCATCTTGGAAACCCCTTTGGTAATTTTGTGTGGCCGAGCTTTTTGATTAAGCTATGATTACCTGGGATTATATCACGAGAATTTTGAGAGTCGCAATGTTGCCGGAACCATCCGACACCCAAACGAAAACGGCGTCCAGAGTAAAACCGACTCCTGAAAGGGAAGCCCAGCCGCCCTGTTTTCGGCCTCGCACGGATGGGTACTCGGGATGGCGCGCCGGTTTCTAATGAAGCTCCCATTATCACGGAGGCAGGCATGGAATGGATCTTCGGTTTGGTGGTAGGGATCGGCCTCAGCGCGGCCTGTGGCTTCCGCATTTTCGTGCCCATGCTGATCATGGGCATCGCGGCGCGCACGGGGCATCTCGAGTTGGCGGGCTCCTTCGGCTGGATCGCCACCGCACCCGCGCTCATCGCATTTTCCGCGGCAACCCTGGTGGAGATCGGGGCCTATTACATTCCCTGGCTGGACAATATGCTGGATGCGCTGACCACGCCCTGCGCCGCAATTGCGGGCATCATCGCCACGGGCGCCATGGTCACCGAGTTGGACCCCATGCTGCACTGGACCCTGGCCGCGGTAGCGGGTGGCGGCAGCGCGAGCCTGGTGCAGATCGGCACGGGGGCCTTGCGTCAGGCCTCGGCGCTCACAACCGGGGGCCTGGGCAACCCCCTGGTGTCCACCGCGGAGTTGGGCGGCTCCCTGCTGCTTTCGATCTTAGCCATCCTATTGCCGTTTCTCGCCTTGGCTATCGTGATGGGTTTGCTGTACTTCGGCATCCAGGGGCTCAGAAGGCTCTGGGCCAAAAGGAAACCACCGGCCGCGCCCGCGAATTGAGCATCTATTCGGGTCCCGATGGCGGGCCCTGATCAAAATTTGCGAAATTTGCAGGCCAACCCTCGGAAAAGGCCACTTTGACCATGGTCATTTTGGGCCGGGTCACCAAAAACCAACCAACAAGCCCCTCTTCCGGACTTCCTTCGAAGCGCATATCCCCAATTTCGACCCCATCCTCAGGCGTGGCGATGCCCTCCAGCTCAAGCCGAAAGGCGCCGTGGAAGAGACCATTGAGGTCAAACACATTGAGCCGCGCATGGCCACGCGCCATGAAGCTGGTCACCAGCCACTTCTCCACCACATCGAAGGCCGTGTGATGGGCCAGTTGGCGCACCGCGCGATATTCCTCATCCTTCTCTGGCTGAAACTGTAATGATTTTCCAGGAAGGCGCTCTCCCGAGGCCGAGAACACCCGCAGTTGGGGTCCGTGGATGCGCAGGGCATAGAGCCGATCGCCCCGAGCTTTCAACATGGCGCGCATGTCGAAAAGGCCGGGATCGATGCCCGCCTCCGGCTCGTTGGAAAACTTGGCAAGGCGTCTGCCGTTCAGACTCCACAGGGCAAAAAAATGTTCGAGCTCATCATTCTCGGCCAGTGCGAATACCCGATCGCCCAGATTGAGGAACCCGTGGAGGTGGGCGCGTGCTTCAAATTCGCGCAGGTAATTGCCCGCCAGGTCGAACACCTGGATTCTGGACTTGCGGTCGGCGACCATCACCCGGTCACGGGCAACCGAGATTGCCTCGGGAAAACGGAGGCTTCCCAAAGTCTCGCCACGCCCACCAAAACGCTTGATATAGTCGCCCGCATCGTCAAATACCAGCACCTGGCTCTCGCCCGGGTCCAGCAGGTACAATCGGTCCGCGGAGAGGTCAAACTGAATCGGCCTTGTGAGGAAGAAATCGCCCGCATCCATCTCCGCCTCGCCAGGAAAAACACGCGTCACCTGGTAGAAAGGCGCCTCACCGCCCCATGCTCCAACCGCTACCGTCAACCAGTACACAAGTCTCGCGCTCATCACCCGCCTCCTCGATTGCTACAGGTAAGATTTCAAGCGCTCCTCTTGTCCACATTATCGCACAAGGCGCGCCCAGCCGATATGGGCGGCCGCCGGTGCTTCCCAATTCCCATTCGGTTTCCATTCCCGCTATAGTTGAGGCCATCAAGAGCGGAACTGTCTCCCCGCCGATCCGCTGAATCTATAAACCGGCAATTGTCGCCGCCACGGCGGCTAGGACCCTCGAAGACCATGAACCATTTGCTGCTTTTCTATCTGTTTCTGTGTTTCAGCGCCGGCATTTTCAGCCTGGGCAGCGCGGTTTTTCTTTACCGGCGCACGGGCGAGCGTTTGTTTTTGTACTACCTTTATTTTTATGGCGCCTTCTCCCTCATGGTGTTCTCGCGCCTGTTGCTCGCCTACGCGGAAGCGCATCTGGACGGGGAAAGGACGACGCTGTTTTTCGGCTTCCGTTACCTGGAATCCTTTCTGGCCCGCTATCTGGTCATGCTGACGCTGCCGCTATTCATCCACCAGCTATTTAACTTAGAGCGAAAAGGCCGCCGCAACGCGATTATCGCGGGCATCACCCTGATCACCTTCCTGTTGCAACATCTCACCGAATTCGTCGCGGGAGGCACGCCACTCGATCAGGCCGGCGATGTTTTCGAGGATGCGGTCTTTCTCGCATTGGTCGGCTACTGTCTCATCGCGGGTCAGCGCGCCCTGCCGAGGCTGCCGAATGGGCTCGACATTTTCGTCATCTCGAGACGCGTCTGGATGATCTGCTGGTACAGCTGTTCCCGATCTCTGCCGAGGCACTGGAAAAATGGAACAATCCAGGCCG
>JBGTRP010000278.1:0-8282 GCA_041940685.1 Acanthopleuribacteraceae bacterium | reverse complement strand
CAATCCTCGTCCACAATCTCGACGCCCAGGGATTCGGCTTTAGCAAGTTTTGATCCAGCTTTTTCGCCGGCCAACAGATAATCGGTTTTGGAGGTTACGCTGCCGGTTACGTTGGCGCCCAAGGCCTTGAGCTTTTGGGTGATTTCCACGCGAGTCCAATGCTCGAAGCTGCCGGTCACCACGAGCGTCTTGCCGGCAAGGGGCCGGGGCGCATTCTCGTCCACGCGCTCGTCCGGTTCGACCTCGAGCTTGAGCCCCAACTCGCCCAGGGCAAGAAAAGTCTGGCGGTAGCTGTCCAGGCGCAGATGGTCGTGCAGGCTGCGCGCGACCTTCTCGCCGATCCCGTGAATGGCCGCGATTTCCTCGGTATCCGCTTGGGCCAGACGCTCATAGCTCCCGAAATGGACGGCCAGGGTATCGGCAACCTTCTCGCCGATCATGGGAATCCCCACCGCGAATAGCAGACGCGCGAAGGGACGCTGTTTGGCCTTCTCAATCTCGCCGAGCAGATTCGCAATCCATTTATCGCCCACGCGCTCCAATTGCCACAATCGATCCGAATCCAGCTTAAAAATCGAGACCAGATCCGTGAGCAGGCCCTGAGCCACCATCTGCTGCACTCTTTCCTTACCCAGGCCTTGGATGTCCATGGCGTTGCGGGCGGCGAAGTGGGTAATGCGGCGCTCGAGTTGGGCCGGGCACGCCAAATTGACGCACCTCACGGCTACCTGATCCTCTTCCCTCATGGTGGCCTCGCCACAGCGGGGACAGGACTCGGGAACCACGATTTCTTTTTCCTCTCCCGTCCGTTTCTCCAGGATGACCTTGATCACCTTGGGGATGATGTCGCCGCCCTTTTCGATAAAGACCCAATCCCCCTCGCGGATATCCTTCTTGCCGATTTCGTCAAAGTTGTGCAGGGTCGCCCGCGCCACGGTGGTGCCCGCCAAGCGAACCGGCTCCAGCAGGGCGACCGGCGTGAGCACTCCGGTTCGACCCACCTGGACATCGACTTTTTGGATACGGGTGGTGGCCTGTTCCGCGGGAAATTTGTAGGCGGTGGCCCATTTGGGAAACTTCGCCGTGAAACCGATTTCCTCATAGAGCGCGGGATCGTCTACCTTGAAAACAATGCCGTCGGTATCGTAGTCCAGCTCGCGGCGCAGTTCGTTCCATTCATCGATCAGTTTGAAGAAGGCCTCTTCTCCGCGCAGGGAGCGGTTGTGGGGATTGACGGGGAAGCCCAAGTCCTTGAGCGCTTCCAAGCTGCCGAGATGGGAATTGATCGCCGAGGCCCAGGGACCGACCACCTGATAGGCAAACAAACGCAAGCCGCGCTTGGCCGCCTCGCGCGCATCCAGGATGCGCAGAGAGCCCGCGGCCGCGTTGCGGGGGTTGGCAAAAATCGGTAGTTCCTCGCTCAGGCGCGATTCGTTTAATCGTTCAAAATTGCGCTTGTCGAGATAGACCTCGCCGCGAACCTCCATCTCGTCCTGGCTTTCCCACTCCGGCACGCGCAGGGGAAGATCCTTAATGGTTTTGGCGTTGAGGGTGACATCCTCTCCCACCTTGCCGTCCCCGCGCGTCACCGCCCTTGCCAGCAGGCCTTGCTCGTAGATTACGCTGAGCGAAACGCCGTCGATCTTGAGCTCAGCGGAATAGGTCAACGCCCGGCCAGCGGCATCCTCGGTCCGTTCGATAAAACGCAGCAAGCCCTCCCGATCATAGGCATTTTCGAGGCTGAGCATGGGCGTGCGATGGGCCCGTTCCGGGTGGTCGTCCGCCACGCCTCCGCCCACCCGAAAGGAGGGCGAGTCCGGGCGGATCAGATCGGGATGTTCTTGCTCCAACTCCCAGAGCTCCCGCTCTAAGGCATCGTATTCGGCGTCGCTGATCACGGGATCATTGTCCTCGTAATAACGCGCGCGATGGTACTCGATTTGTTGGATCAGCGCATCCATGCGCTTCGTGATTGCCTGGCTCATTTACGGACCTCGAAATTAGGCTACGATCGGATTCCCGGGGATCTTACCCGACCAAACGGGACACATCGATCTCGTATTGTTTGATTTTCTTGTGCAAATTGCTGCGCTCCAGCTTCAGGGCGTCGGCCGTCCGGGTTATGTTGCCCCCATGGACCTTCAGCATATGTTCGATATAGCGCCGTTCAAAGTCCTCGCGCGCCTGCTTCAGGGAATCGTATTCGCCCAGATAAAGGTCATCGGCGTTTCGGTCGCGAACCTGGTGGGGTAGGTCGGACACATCCAACTCGCGTTTGCGGCTCATGATGATTAAACGCTCCATCATGTTTTGCAGCTCCCGCACATTGCCGGGCCAGCGATACCCCTTGAGTTGGACAAGCGCTTCATCCGTGAAGCGGATCGGTTGTCGGCCGTAGGCGCGCGCGTAATGTTCGGCGAAATGGGCGCATAGCTCCGGAATATCCTCGATACGATCGCGCAGCGGGGGAATGCGAATGGGAATGACGCTGAGACGGTAATACAAGTCCTCGCGGAAGCGGCCCTCCGCGATTTCCCGTTCGAGATCTTTGTTGGTGGCGGCGATGACGCGCACATCCACGTGAACGGTTTTGGCGCTCCCCACGGGTTGAAAGCGCTGCTCCTGCAACACCCGCAATACCTTGGCCTGAGAGCTCGCCGACATATCCGCGATTTCGTCCAGGAACAAGGTCCCCCCGTCCGCCAACTCAAACTTTCCCTTGCGGTTCTCATGGGCTCCGGTGAAGCTGCCTTTCATATGTCCGAAAAGCTCGGACTCCACCAATTCCTCCGGGATCGCCGCGCAATTCATCTCGACAAAGGGGCCCTCCGTGCGATCGGATTGCGAGTGGATCTGCCGCGCCGCGAGCTCTTTGCCGGAACCGCTTTCGCCCAACAACAGGACCCTGCCGTTGCTGGGCGCGGCCAAGGCGATATCTTCCCTCAAGCGTTGCAGCGCCGGGCCCGAGCCGGCCATGACCACGCTCGGCCTTTGCGCCTCCATCTGCTCCTGGCGTTTTTCCAAACGAGATTGCTTGAGGGCGTTGCCCAGGGTGAGCACCACCTTGTCCAGGTTGAGCGGCTTCTCTAAAAAATCGAAAGCGCCGAGCTTGGTGGCGCGAACGGCGAAATCCAAGGTGGCATGACCGGAAATAATGATAACCGGCATATCAAATCCGAGCTCTCTCATTTTGGAAAGCGTTTCCACACCGTCCAACCCCGGCAACCAGACATCGAGCAGAACCGCGTCCACCCGTCGCTCCGCCTTGCGCAACTTGTGGAGCAGCGCCTCGCCGGAGTCCACGCTCGCCACCTCGAAACCCTCGTCTTCCAAAATCTCGGACAGGGTTTTGCGGATGGAAGGTTCGTCGTCACAAATCAACAGGTGGCCTACCGCCACAACGCCCTCCTCTCTCGTCCGCGCCCGGCGCGCGTCAACCGGTTTTCATTGTAATCGCCAGCCCGGGATTTGCCCAATCCTAATTTGGAGCCGGAGGCCCATCCGCTGCGCCAGGTCGTCTCGCGTTTTGCCGCTCCACATGGATTGTCAAGATGAACCCCATCATGGGCCGCCCCGGAGAAAAGTCATAAGAGCGGCTTCACCCAACAACAAGCGACTCCCTCAAAACACGATTTTAAAACCGAAACCAGGGCTTTTGGAAAACACGGACCCCAAATTCAAAAGGTCGCCTGGCAACCGAAATCCCCAAACCCCGCGCCTCATGCGCCTGGCAAACTTCGTTTTCTTTCCAGCCATGTGAATGTTAAAATAATTGCTTTCAAACAAAAGGGCTGGTTTGGATTGAAAATTTTTCCATTGTTGCTGATTCAGTGGGCGGCGGTATTGCTCGCACAAGAGCAAACGCCGCGATTGTACGTTTTTTTGCCATCCAACATTCGCCCTCATTCTCTTCACCAAACCCTTGTTGAGGCTTGCCCCAATTTGGATATTTCCGTTTTCGGCAGGTACAGGGAATTCAAATCTCAATTAATGAGCCGGCCCCCGGACGCCTTCCTCTCGCTTGAACCGGTGGTCCACAACCACCAGGATTTCAAGGAGGTTTTGGCCGGAACCCTCAAGGGTACCCGCGAGGAAGAATACGTGTTCCTTTCGGTAAACAACCCGGTCAATCTACGGAATCTTGACCAAATGACCTTTGGCGTCATCGACCTGATTGGGCGCGGACCCATGTCAGACCTGCTCTCCGAAAAGCTGAAAATTGAGAAACCGAGCATCAAGACGGTCACCAAATTCGAAGACCTGCTCTCTCTGCTTCAGTTCCAAGACGTCGACGCCATTTTTGTGCCTGAATCCAAAATCGAATACTACGAGAGGCGCACCCGGCTCAGCCTCAAGACAACCCGCCTCCCCAACGTCGCAATCGGTCTACCCGTGCTCGCGGTGAATAACCAAAACGCCAAGTCAACACGGGTCCTCATCGATGCCATCCTTTCACTAAACCAGGACTTAAATTCAAAGCTGGGAGTAGACAGATGGGTTCAGCCATAACCCCCAAGGCCTTCAAGCTTCTCTTATGGGCGGCCACCTTGTCCCTTGCGGCCGGCATGCAGCAAGAGCCAGAGCGCCCTGTGCTGCTGGTCATGGGTCCGGAGACATCGGCGTTCAATGAAACCCTGGAGAGCATTCGGGAGGAGGTGGGCGAATATTTTCAGGTGACCTACCGCACCATCAATAAGGAGACGCTTTACGAACGTTTTGAGCTGTATGTCACCACCTTGGATCCCAAGTTGCTCGTACTGCTGGACAACCCGGCGCTGCTCCACTACCGCCATTTCCAAAACAAATACCAGGGCGTCCGCGCCACCCCCCCGGCCATCGCGTCCATGGCCGTATATATCGGCGAGGCGCTAGAAAAGTTAAGCATCAAAAATATCATGGGCATCAATTACGAGGTGCCCTTGGTTTCCAGCGTATCCAGCCTGCGACCGCTGATCGGCAAACCCGTCGAGCGGGTGGGTGTTCTGTACCGCAAGAAATTTTCCGGCTTCATCGAAACCCAGCGACGCTACTGCCGGCTGGAGCAGATCGAATTGGTGGGCTTTGAGTTGGACAACCATGAAAAAGACTTTTACAAGGCGATCCGCAAGGGGTTACGGCACCTGATCCGCGCCGAGAAGGTAGATGCGGTGTGGGTGCTGAACGACCGGGAGTTACTGGTGGGCAATCTGGTAGGCGCCTGGCAGGATCGCCTGAAATTCTTCAAAAAGCCCGTAATCGTGGGAGTCGAGCCCCTGATCCGAAAACAAAACTTCGGCAACTTCGCGGTCTTGCCGGATCACTATAGCCTGGGCACCCAGGTCGCTGAAATTTCCCTGGAAATCATGCAGAATAACTGGCAGATTGCCCAGGACGGACGGCTTCTCGAACCGCGCTCAAGCCTGAAATTGTTGAAGGTCGATTTTGCGCGCAAGTTCCTGAGGCTCAAGGAAGAAGCATTGGAAGAAGTTGACGTACTGGTCGATTGAGAAATGGAGCCACCGTTGAGAACCGGCAGCCTAAAGCAAAAACTTATCGTCCGCAACACGGTCACGCTCCTTTCCGTGTTCACCATCGTCCTGGTCATTTTCGTCTGGTTCAGCTATCAGAATTACCGCGAGCAAATCGACAAGACGCAGGTGATCCTCAAGCAGAATTTGGAGCAAAAGGGCCGGCTGATCCTCATCGACAAGGCCCTGACGCTCAAGGTTTACGTGGAGGAGAACTCACCCGGCACGGTGCGGGAAATCGTGGAGGAAACCGTCCGCTACGATCCCGATATCGTCTATGGCGGTTATGTGAGGAAAGCGGACTGGCAGCCCTGGGCCTGGGTGACCGCTGAAAACCCCAGCGGAACGATCGTCGCCAAGAAAGAGATGCGGAACTCCACCACCGAGTGGGCGCTTCGTCTGAACACGCTGGACTACCGCCAAACGGAAAAGGATGGATTGAGCCTCTACGAATTCGCGGCGCCGATATACGCGCGGCCCGAGATCAGCCTGGAACCCGGTGAAGAGGAGGAGGCCATTCACGTGGGCGCCATCATTTACGGGTTTTCCACCAAGTCGATGCAAGACGAGTTCGCCAAGGAGGAACGCCTCTACAAGGCCAAGATGAAAACCAATCTCACGGTTCTGGGCGTCCTCGCGTTGGCCACGCTCTGTTTCGGGATCGTGGCCACCCAGCGTCAGGCCACCACCATCACCCAACCGCTGGGCGTGTTGACCGCCGCCTCGGAGGCCATATCCCGTGGGGATTACTCGACCCAGGTGCGGGTTTCCAGCGGCGACGAAATAGAAAAGCTGGCCATGTCCTTCAACGCCATGACCAAGGATCTGGAGGCGACCTACGCGGATCTCCATGCCAAGAACCGTGAGTTGGAAGAGACCCATCGCCAGTTGGAAAACCTCAACAAAAACCTGGAGTTTAAAATCGAGGAGCGCACCCACCAATTGGCCGAGAGCGAGAGCAAGTTCCGAACCCTGTTCGAGGGTTCCGCGGACGCGATTCTCCTGAGTTCGGAAACCGAGCTGCTGGACTGCAACCCCGCCATGTTGAAGATGTTCGGCTATACCGGAAAGGACGCCTTTCTGAAACGGAGTCCCAGCGATATTTCCCCGGAAATGCAGCCCGACGGCGCCGCATCCTACGATAAGCTCCTCAAACTCTACGGCGACGCCAGCAGGGCCGGCAGCCGGCAAATCGAATGGGTGAGCAAACGCCAGAATGGCGAGGAGTTCTTTACCGAAATCGTCATCACCTCCGTACCTCTCAACGGCCGCGAGGTGATCCACAACGTGTTTCGCGACATTACCGAGCGCAAACGCACGGAACAGGAGCTGTTGGTCGCCCAGCAAAAGCTCGTGGAAACCGCGCACAGCGCCGGCATGAACGAAATCGCCACGGGCGTGCTGCACAATATCGGCAACATTCTCAACAGCGTCAACATCTCCACCGAGGAAATCGACATCACGATTAAGAACTCCAAAATTAAACGATTCATCAACGCCAACGACCTGTTGCGCAACCATTTGGACAATGTCAGCGAATTCCTTTCCCAACACCCCAAGGGCCGCCTGCTGCCCGGCTACTACATTAATTTAGGGGAGGCGATTCGCGAGGAGTACGACCTGATCACCGAGGAAATCGGATCGCTCACCATCAAGGTCAACATGATGCGCGATGTCATCAGCACCCAACAGAACTACGCCAAGGCAAGCCTTTACACCGAGGACGTCGCCATCGCCGACATGGTGGACGACGCGATCAAGCTTCAATTCGGCGCCTTGAACAAACAGGGCGTGGAAATCCAACGGAATTACCTGAAACGGCCGGTGGGCAGCGTCCCCAAGGTAAAGCTCATCCATGTGTTGACCAACCTCATCAAAAACGGCCAGGAGGCCATGGCCGACAATATCGAACTCAAAAAACCACAGAAAATGATCATCACCCTTACCCAGCCCAAGGAAGATACCGCCCAAATACAGATTCTGGATAACGGCTGCGGCATCGAGCCCCATCATTTGGAGAGGATCTTCAGCCATGGCTTTACAACCAAGGTCCACGGCCACGGTTTCGGCCTCCATACCTGCGCCAATTTCATGACCGAAATGGGCGGTTCGCTAACCGTGGAAAGCGGCGGCGCGGGTTTGGGCGCGGTCTTCACGCTCACCTTTCCGCTCGTCTCTCCTGACTCGAAACTGGTTGAAATCACCTCTTGAGAATGACGCCGCGGTTCCTGCGGAGGCGGGCTGGGGCTGAACAATTGCGGTTGCATCGGGATGTAGGATCAGGGCGGCTTGGGGTCCTGGGGAGAGGGCAGAACGGATAGCCCATTTTCCTGCAAGCCCACGAGAAACTCGCGGCAAGCGGCCAGCGAGAAATCTTGGTAATGATCGCGGAAAAATGCCCAATGGCGCAGCGGCGCCGCGGGTTCCGACCGCAGGGCGCGCAGCAGACATGCATCCCGGCTCCCGCGGATCGGCAGATCCTCGGCAACGGGCCGGAAGGTCTTGCGATGAAAGGGGGATGGACCCAATTTAACCAATGACTCCCGGTGGCGCGCGGTGCCGTAGCCCTTGTGTATCTCGAAGCCGAAGCGGGGATCTTGCAATCCCAGCCGCTCCATCAGACGATCTCTGCTGACCTTGGCGATAATGCCCGCGGCGGCCACGGCGCTCAATCCGCGATCGCCCTTAACCACGGTGCGCGCCCAGCTCAGGGAAGCGGGCTTTTGATTGCCGTCGATCAACAACGGCGCGGACGGATCGAAGGGCGGGGCCACC
>JBGTRP010000277.1:0-8290 GCA_041940685.1 Acanthopleuribacteraceae bacterium | reverse complement strand
GAAGAGCTAAAGAGGTCACTCAACTTCTCCATTTTTGATAGAGCATATGTGGAATATAGAGATAATTTTATTAAAGAATTGGAGCGGGAAATCTTGGATTACCCAGGCGATCAATCTAATTTTTTTAAAAATTTTGGCTATCATTTCGTTCGGAAAAATTATAAGTATCCAGTTTCAAAAATTATTTTTGTTGGCAACATCGTTGAAAAAAAGAGTTATAATTTATCGCTCCGAAAAAACAAGTTTCGACATCTTGGACACGACGAAACCAAAACCAGTATCATCCAAGAAGTAGATCAATTTAGGGAAAATTTTCAACACCAATTTAAGGATTATCCTATTATGCCTCAAAAGCCAGACATAGAGTTATTTGTTTGTCCAAATAAACTAACACCCCTCGTTTATGATGATGCGATTTTCTATGACACCTACTTAGCCGAAATCAGAGACTTTCTTAAGCTTTATGACAAGGATGAACAGATCGACATCCTTAATGAATACTAGGGTTTAACTTCAGTTCACGCCATTTCTCATTCAATAAGCTGGATTTCAAAAAAGTGAAAGATTTCGTTCTATACCAACCTCACCCCGCGAAGGTTTGCGTGAGGTGGCGGAGGGCTTGGCGTTTCCACCAGGTCCAGTCGTGGCGGCTTTCCTGGCCCCAGATGTCAAGGGTGTGGGGGATGCCCTTGGCCTTGAGGATCTTGCCCAGCAGGATGGTTTCCTCGATGCAGCCTTCCTCGTAGGCTCCCTGGCCGCAGACCAGACTGAGATGCGTGTGGCGGCTGACCCGCTCCAAATACGGGCCCTGCAGGTTGGGCACAAAGGCGATGGGGTCGTTGAGGTAAATGTCCGTATTGGAAAAACCACCCGTGAACTCCGTCAGCTTGTAGCGGCCGCTCATACAAAGCGCGTAGGTGAAGGTCTCCGGATACTTGAGCGCGAAGACAGCCGCGTAATACCCGCCCAGGCTGCAGCCCGTGGTGGCCAGGGGAATCTTTTCCGACAGGCAATCGCGCCGAATCCAGGGGACCAGGACTTCCATGATGAAGGCCTCGTAAAGCTGATGCTGGGCCACCATCTCGCGCGGGTCGCCCTTGCTGGTCCAGGCCCGCGGGATGTTGCTCTCCGGACAGTAGACCTTGAGCTTGCCCGCGTGGATCAGAGGCGCCAGGGTTTCAATCATGCCCTGGGCGTCCCATTCATGGGCAAAACCGGCCGCGGAAGGGAATACCAACAACGGCATGCCCCAACTGCCGAAACACCAGACATGCATGCGCCGCCCCATGCTGGGACTCTCGATGAGTTCGTGCCTTTTCTTCATGCTTTTTCGCGTTCACGATCCGTGCGCGGCTCACGACCCAAAATCTCTTCCCACCGCGCATGGCAGGATATTGTAACCGCCCATGGCGGGGGCTGAAGCATAGCAGGGGCCCCATTTGCCTGTCAATCGCGAACCCGAGGAACCTGCCCTGGACAGGGGGCCTGGCGCAACGAATCCTTTCCCTTTTGGCGCGAGTTCCTCCATAATGTGGCTTAAGAATCCAAGCTTGTTCCCCATGGATGGCAGAGGCAGATCCGAGCCCCATCCCTCCGGACCCGCCCCGCCAAGGAGCGTTGCATGAGCCGATCGAAACCGGAAACCATGTCCAACATCGATGCCGCCTGGCGCTACATGGAGCACCCCACCAACCTGATGATGGTCTCCGGCATTATGTATTTCGAGGACCCCATCACCCTGGATGAGCTGAAATCCGTGGTGACCCAACGCTTGCTGCGACACGAACGCTTCCGGCAGAAGGCGGTGGACCCCAAGTCACGGTTGCGCAACCCGGTCTGGCAGGAAGATCCCCACTTCGATATCGATTACCATGTGCAACGGGAGGTCCTACCCGATCCCGGCGATTACGCCACCGTCCAGACCAAGGTCAACGAATTGATGAGCCGGCCGCTGGATTTCGGCCGTCCGCTTTGGCAAATTCATATCCTGGACAACTACTACCAGGGCAATATCATCATGACGCGCATCCATCACTGCATCGCGGACGGGATCGCGCTGGTTTCGGTGCTGCTCTCGCTTACCGGAGAATCGGTTGCGGATTCGCTCAGCCCGGAAGAAGAGGACCAGGCCATGCCGCCGGAACTCAGCTCCACCGGCAACCTGTTTCAAAAGGCGGGCACCGCGCTCAGCACGGCAGGCAAGGCCACCGGCAAGCTGCTCACCAAAAGCATCAAGACCCTTTCCAAGCCCTCCCGCTTATGGGAGTTGGCCAAACAAGGCTCGCTCGGCGCGGTGACCGCCGCGCGCCTGATCCTCAAAACGCCCGACCCCGACACCATTTTTAAGGGTCAATTGGGGGTGGCAAAGAGCGCGGCCTGGTCACGCGCGATTCCCCTGGAAGATGTGAAGCGCCTGAAAAACGCCACCAAAACCACGGTAAACGACGTGCTCTTGACGGCCATGACCGGCGGTTTGCGGCGCTACATGGAGAATCGTGGCCAGGAGACGGAGGGGCTCAGCTTCCGCGCCGCGGTTCCCGTGAACCTTCGCCCACCCGGTAAGGTGAAAAAGCTGGGCAACTATTTCGGCCTGGTGTTCCTGCCGCTGCCCGTGGGGATCGCGGATCCATTGGAACGGCTGTTCGAGCTCAAGAAACGCATGGACGCCATCAAAAACTCGCCCGAGGCCATTATCGCGCTCGGCATCCTCAAGGCGGTGGGCATGACGCCGGTAGAGATCCAACGCATCATGGTCAATGTCTTCGGCTCGAAAACCACGGCGGTCATGACCAATGTTCCTGGCCCCTCGGACCATCTCTTCCTCGGCGGCAAAAAGGTCCACAGCATGATGTTCTGGGTCCCCTGTTCGGGCCGCCTGGCGCTGGGAATCAGCATTTTGAGCTACGCGGGTCAGGTGCGCCTGGGCGTGGCCAGCGATACCGGACTGATCCCCGATCCCAATGAAATCATCAAGGGTTTCTACCAGGAATTGGACGATATGATGGTCCTGATCAGCCAGGAGGATCAGAACTGAGGATGCCGGCGGCAACCGGTTTCAAGCCTCGATTCGGTCCAACTCGGCATTCGAGATCAAAATCCCGCTCAATTCGTGCTCGAGGCCTTTTTGGTAGTTGAGGACTTGGAGCCGCCATCCGCGCTTGTCGAGGTTGCGGCCGTCGTCGAGGTCGAACCGCTATCCTTATCGGTTTTGGCGGAGTCGCTGTCTTTTTTGGGGGCCGGTTTGCCGTACAGATCCTTATACCAACCTTCGCCCTTAAAGGTGAACGCCGGCGCGGAAACCTTCTTTTTTAATTCCGGCCGTCCGCATTCCGGGCAATCTTTCAGGGGCGCATCGCGAAAGCTCTGCAGCGCCTCGAGCTCATGCTCACAGCTTTGGCAACGATATTCGTACAAAGGCATGGGAACCTCCAGACAGTACTAAAAACCTTCCCAAAATTTGTAAGCCATCGTCCGAAAACACGCCGAAAACGCGCGTAAGGGCCGGACGAACCGAGGCACAAGTATAGTGATCCCGGCGCTGGCTGTCAATCGCGAAGCCCATGGCCGCCAAGGTGTCGGACGCCTCACGAGGAGGTCAAAAGCGCAACCAGCAAGGATGCCCAGAGGGCCACGAGCACAAATCCGCTGATCACGAATACGATGAAACGCCTGGTCACGCGATTGGAACCCAAATGGATGTAGGTATGCAGGTAGCGCAGGGCCACGAAAGCCCAGGCCGTGACGAGTTGAAACACTCCCACTTGACCGGTGAGGTAAATCAGGATCACCCCGATGTAGAACAGCGGCGGAACCTCGAAGTGGTTGGAAGCATGCCTGGAGAGCAAACGAAGCCGGTCGGGCTCTTCATATCCACGATAGAGTTTGAAGAACCGACCGTCCATCTCCCGGTTGCGTACGGCGCGAAAACGGTTGACGCCCAATATGGCCAATACGGTGGCGGTCAGCAGGAACATGGCGAAGGCCGGGTATAAAATTTGGATGGATTGCATGGCGGTCCTCTTGATGTGGATATTGGTAGAAAGCGAAACCGATTGCTTCTTGGAAGCGGTCTCGCCTCAATTGGTTGTGTACTCTACACCATTATGTTCGTTCACGCGGGTTGAATTTAGATGCGGCGCCATGGCTAGAAAGCAAGGCAATCCCGAACAGAGGCCTGAGGGTCAAGCATTCCCGCGCGAATGTCGAGTTGGACCAGCTTGGAAGCCGATCACGGGAACGCGCTATAATAACTGCGAGGAAAAGCCATGCGATTTTGGGTCCCCCTGCTTTTTTTGTGCCTCCAGGCGTTCGCGCAGAATGCCGAACATCAATCCGGTCTGATCGTCATGAAGGACGGCCGTGTCATCGCCATGCGCGGCAATTACGAGGTCATGGGCCAGGAGGTTCATTTCACCGATGGCAAGGGAGAGATGATGAGCCTGCCCCTGAGCAAGGTGGACCTGGCGGCAACCGATCGGCGCAATGAAAAGCTTCGAGCAAGGGGCCCAAGGGTCCCGGCTGAAGACGACCTCGTCGGGCAGGTCGAACAATACAAGCAACGGAAAAAGGCATCGCCCGATAGCGGAGAGCCGCCTCCCATTGTCTACCAAAACACAAGCCCGGATTCCGGCGCAAAGCCGGGCCCTGACCCATCGCCTCCGGCTTCCAAACCCCGAGATTCTTCCGGAGCAAATCGCGCGCTAGTGAACCCGCCTCTCACCGAGGGAGAGTTGACAAGGCTATGGCAAAGAAGAGATGAAGTTGCGAACCGAATCGAGCCCTCGACAAAGGTCTTATTCGGGATCTTATTCCTCGTTTTTTTGCTTGCCTCGCTCATTTCATTCATTCTTCAGATCTATCTGGTGTTTACCTCATTCGGAAAACATTTCCTCTGGGGCCTGGCCCTGGTGGGCGCTTTCCTCCTGCCGTTCTTGTATTGGCCGCTGGTGGGGTTATTACCGACCGGGCGATTCGAGGGCCTTTTCGGTTCGCTGGGACTGGCGCTCAATGGGCTGTTTTCCCTGTTATTGTTTTTCTATATTCTGCGGGAGTGCGTGGGCTCCCGGCTGAAGCTTTTATTCTGGTGGCTGGCCCCGAGCCTGGTTTTTTTGGCGATGTCCGCGGTGACCTGGTTCAAGATTTTGCCTGTTCTGCGGGAAATGGCCTTGATTTGATATTCCCTCTGATTGCGCCTGGACGGGAAACATTTTATTGCATAAACTAAGCGCGAATCTGCCTTGCATCCATCCACACGGGAGTTGCTCTATCGCCATGGATTACGATTTGAGTTCAGAAGAAATCCGAGTGCTGGGCGCCCTCATTGAAAAGGCCAACACCACACCGGACTATTACCCCTTGACCCTGAACGCGCTGGTCAACGCCTGCAACCAGAAATCCAACCGCGACCCCGTGGTTGTGTTCCATGAAGGACAGGTCCTGCGCGCCATCGACGCCTTGCGCGACCGCCAATTCGCCTGGTCGGTGCGGACCGCGGACAGCAGGGTTGAAAAGTACGAGGAAAACCTCTCCAAAAAGCTGGACCTCACCCTCCAGGAAACAGCCGTGCTCTGCGTGTTAATGCTGCGTGGAGCGCAAACCCCGGGCGAGCTGCGAGCCCGCGCCAACCGCATTTATCCTTTTGAATCCATGGAAGAAGTGAGCGTCACGCTCGATGCGCTGATGGAGCATGACCCCACCCCCTTGGCGCTCAGGCTCCCGCTTCAACCGGGCCGCAAGGAGGCCCGCTACGCGCATTTGTTTTCCGGTGAGCCCGAAATCGCGGAAGAATCGCCTGAATCGGCGCCTGTTTCGAGCCCGACAGGCGGACTCGACCAACAACGGCTTCAGGACCTGGAGGAAAGGGTGATGAACCTACGCGAAGAGTTGCGCCAATTACGGGAAGCATTTCAGGAATTCAAGCAAGAGTTCGAATAGCAGCGCGGGCCGGCCGATCCTCGATGTCGTGACCGGGCCAGGAGGAGGACGCGCATGTCAAATTGGATTTTGATCTCCGGGGCGGGTTCCGGCATCGGGCGCGCCACCGCTCAAACCCTGGCAAGGGAGCGTTTCCGCCTGCTTTTATTGGGTCGCCGCGAGCAAGCCCTCCAAGAAACCCGAGCCAGCCTCGCAAATCGGGATCGGCACAAAATCATCGCCGCGGACACCCGCGACGCGGAAGCCTTGCGCGCGGGCTTGAGCGGCGCGGGAATCGAGGATCTCTTCGCGGTGGTCGTTTCCGCGGGCGTGGGCGGCGAGAACCAATATGGGCCCGAGGACCGCTGGAAAGAGATCCTCGACACAAACCTCACCGGAACCTATCTATTGGTAAATGAGGCCCTGCCCTATCTCAACTCCAACCGCGAGGACAACGGCGGCTTTCGCCACGTGGTGGTAATCTCCTCCATTCTGGCCCGGCTCGGCGTGCCGGGTTACACGGCCTATTGCGCTTCCAAGGCCGGCCTACTCGGTCTGACGCGGTCCTGGGCAAAAACCTTGGCGCCCTCGAACATCCTCGTCAACGCGCTCTGCCCCGGATGGGTCAACACCGCGATGGCTACTCAGGGTTTGGAGGCCTTCGCGCAAGGCGCGGGCCAGACCTTGGAACAGGCGCTCAGCGAACAAATGTCCTTCGTGCCCCTGAACAAGATGAGCGAGCCCGAGGAAATTGCCGCTCTGGTTCATTTCCTTCTCTCCGGCCGGCAGAACTCGATGACCGGTCAGACCATCGACATCAACAACGGCGCGGAAATGCCCTAATCCTTGCGGGATGCGATGGGGGCGAAAGTTTCCCGGGCCGCCTCCAACGATCCGCGAGGCGAACCGCCATCCGGGCTCAGGTACGGTCGTCGATGGTCACTTCCTGGAGGATGTAGTTGCCCTCATCATCGGTGCGGACGGCCAGGATGCGGTCGTTCGCGCCCAGCAGAGTTCCGTTCTCCCCACATTTCATTTCCACCCGGCCCAAGGTTTTGCCCGCGGTATTTACCAAAACGCCCCGAATCCGATGATAGAAGGGCGACTCGCTGAAGACGAGAAAGCCTCGGTCTCCCACGGGCAGCACGCGATCGTAGAAGGGCAGTTTCTCGGGGTACTTGGCCGAAAAAAAGCTGTTGTTTTTGATCCAGGGCAACTGATCAAATTCATCGGTATCCTCCCTGGTCACGTCTTGGCGCGGCAGGGTCAAGGTCACCTTGCTTTTGAGGTTCCCGGCTAGGTCGAATACCTCGAATGACGGCTCCCCGGTGTAGCCCAACACAATTTCGCCATCCTTCGCGTTCAGGCTGGTAACCAGCCGCGGGCTGTACCCCTTGATCACCACACCTTGCACATTGCGGCCGTCGCTCTTGCGTTCAAATGTATCGTCCTCGATCGATTTGAGTATCTTGATCTGCTCTCCGGCGGCATTCAAAAGCGCCACTTCAATGACGGGGTTCTCACGCATAAAGCTGCTGTGGTGAACCACAAACTGGTTCTTGGGCGTCACGTGGAAGGATTGCGTCCGCCCGGCCTGCAGGTTGAGCGTCTTGGATTCAATGAAATTGCCCTCGAAGTCAAAGGCAAGGATGGCGCGCTTGCCGCCGTCGTACACGAAAAGCTTATCCTCCGCCACGCCCAGGTAGGCTTGAGGCCCTCCGGTGGAGAAGAACGAGAACTCGCCCGGTCCGTTGCCGGGTTTGCCGATTGCACGGCGGAATCGGCCTTCCGCATCCCAACTGAAGACAATGCGGCCCAACAGGTCGGCCAGATAATAATTACCCTCAGGATCGAGGGCGAATGAGGACGGGAGTTGCAAAAAGTACTCGGAATCCTCGGGAACCGGCTCAAGGCTCCTAATGGGGTTCAACTCGAGCTTTGCCGCGAACAGGTGACCGCTCACCAGCAGGAAAATGAAAAATCGCATGATGTACCTCCGATATTCGGCGGGATGCCGCCCGGTGAACCGCATGGGTCCGCTTCCCGAATCAACGGTATCCGTCCTCGTATGACGAGTCAAACGAAAAATTAGTTGTCTAGGTTCTCGCTCCGAGGAGTGTGCTCCACTTCTCCCGCCTTCTCAGGAGACCTTGAACGCGGGCGTCTCTACCCGCCTATGAGAACCTTTCCTCTATCTTCGCAAAATCAAGAAATTCGGATGCCGCGTTCCGCAAAAAAGAGCACGAGCCGCCTTGCGGCCGATTGAAAATGGGAGAATCCACGTTCTAAAATGTTAGGCCATCTGCCATCCAGTCCCATATTGCAACCCTTCCCCATCCCGGAAATAAAGGAGTTGACCCCATGCGAGCAAACCATC
>JBGTRP010000276.1:0-8307 GCA_041940685.1 Acanthopleuribacteraceae bacterium | reverse complement strand
CCATGTCTTGGAGAAATTCGGATACTGAAAACTATTTATCGCCAACGTAAAATCTGAAAGTGAATTCAATCTACCTCGTTTGCTCGGGTCGCGGCAATCCCTTTATGCGTATACTTGTTCCAAATACTAGCGGGATGCCTCTCAGCCGATCAAGGTGAACCGAAAAGGGCTTACCGGCATCCCGCTGCAACAAACTCCAAGCTCTAAGCAACAAGTTGAGTTTGCGATGCCCCCGCTTGCTGCTTGTTTCTTGGTGCTTGCAACTGCCGCATTGGCGTTCCCAAAACACCACACAAAAGTAAAGATTTTGACCGCCAAGGCGGCTAGTGCTCTGATGACGGCTTTCCGGTTGGTCATTTTTGAGGAGGTGATCCCTTGAGACTGTTTTCCCCGTCCGAATTCTGCCGATGGCTTGCGCTCACTCCGTTGGTGGTTGGCTGTTTTTTTCCGGCCCTCGCTGGAGTGGAGCGAATCGAGATTGTCAGTCAGGAGCCATTTGCAGGCGGCAAGGCTTTTGGGAGCGTGGGCGCATATGAAATGATCATGGGCAAGCTGCACTTTGTACTGGACCCCGAACACCTCGGCAACCAAAGGGTGACCGACCTGCGGTATGCTCCGCGGGACGAGCGGGGTAAAGTCCGTTATATGGCCGATTTCTACCTGGTGCGGCCGGTGGATTCCACGAGGGGAAACGGCAGCCTGCTTTTGGATATTTGTAATCGCGGCAGGCCGACCCTGGCCGGATTCAATTTTCCCGATTATCAAATTCACGATTATTCTCAAGGCGGGGGGCCCGCGGGCGATGGTTTTTTGATGAAGCGGGGCTTCACCCTTTTCGGGTTGGGTTGGCAGGCGGATGTGCCCGAGGACCGACCTGACCTGTTCAAGCTTTATCCGCTACGCGCGGTTTCCGGAGCGACGCCGATCCGGGGGTTGGCTCGTTCGGATATGATTTTTGATCAAGAGGCCCACACCATGCCGCTGAGCCACTGGGGCCATGTGCCCAACCCCGTGGCCGATCCGAATGACTCCCGCAATGTGCTGACCGTGCGCGATTCCAGACTGGGGGAGCGGCGGGTGATCGCACGCGACCGTTGGCAATTCGGACGCTGGGAGAACGGCGCCGTGACGCCAGGACTGGACGCGATCGCCTTTCCGGAGGGGTTTGAAAAGGGCAAGATCTACGAGTTGGTGTACGTGAGCGAGAAACCGATCCTCATGGGTTTGAGCATGACCGCGGTTCGGGATGCGGCCTCCTATTTGCGCGATCACCAGGAGAGCCCCGCGGCGGTGAAACGGGTTTTGGCTTTCGGCGGCTCCCAAAGCGGCCGCTTCCTGCGTCACTTTCTCTACCAGGGCTTTCATTTGGGTTTGGATGGGAAGCGCGTGGTCGATGGCGTATTTACTTCGGTGGCCGGCGCCGGTAGGGGCAGCTTCAATCACCGTTTTGCCCAGCCCTCGCGCGCATCCTTGCCCTTTCTCACCTTTTTCTTTCCTACCGACATCTTTCCCTTTAGCGGGGTTTCGCAGAAGGACAGCCTCAGCGGCCGGGAGGAGGGTTTGTGGCGCGGCGATCTGCCCGAGGAAACCCTTCCCAAGGTGATGCAGACCAACACCGGTTTCGAGTACTGGGGCCGGGCCGCCTCGCTCATTCACACCCGCGTGGACGGCAAGGCCGACCTGGAGCTGTTGTCCAATGAGCGGATCTACCATTTGGCCAGTTTCCAGCATTTTCCCGGGCCCCTGCCGCTCGCCAGTGAGTTGGATCTCTCCTTTGCCAAGATTCGGACCGCCTATCCCATGAATCCGCTTTGCTTCCTGTGGTGCGAGCGCGCTCTGCTCATGGCCTTGGACGCCTGGGTGCGCGGAGATGCGACGCCGCCTCCCAGCCGGATGCCCCGCTTGGATAATCAGACCCTCATGGAGCCCGGAAAGCTGGATTTCCCCGCGATTCCAGGGGTTCGGGCGCCCCAAAAGGCCTATGAACCGCTTTTGCTGGACTACGGACCCGACTTTCATAGCGGCGGTATCATTGCCCATCAGCCACCCGGTCCAGGAGCGGCCTATCCCGTCTTGGTGGCGCGGGTCGATGCGGACGGCAACGAATTGGGCGGCATTCGCCTTCCCGAGGTGGCGGTTCCCGTGGCCACGTACACGCCCTGGAATTGGAGGCATCCCGAATCGGGCGCGCCGGGAGAGTTGGCGGATATGGCCGGCGCCATGTTGCCCTTCCCGCGCACCCGGGCCGAACGCTTGGCCTCGGGCGATCCCAGGCTCTCCCTGGAAGAGCGTTACCATAGCCGCGAGGAATACATCGGCAAATACGCGGAAGCCGCATCCAAACTGATCGCGGAGGGCTATTTACTGGCCGAGGATTTACCAAGTCTGATCGCCTATGCCAACAAGCTGTGGGAGTTGGCGCGGGAGGGCGCGCCATAATCGGAGCCCGAGGGTTTTCAGGCGATTTCAGAGAAATTTTCTCCAGTGGTAGCTCGTGAGCGGAAGGGCGAAGCCCCTATCCGGCAAAGTAGGCGAATGGACGCGAGGAGAAAGGGGTCCTGCCTGCCGAATTATTTCCCTAGGCTTCAGGGGCTGGACCCCCGGGAGGGTCGGTATTCCGATTTCCGCCCTTTTCCTCGGGAAAAATTTTCTTCAAGGCAAAATGGAACTCTTTGCCGATGATGTAAAAGAGAACGATTCCAACTGAAGCGGTCAGGGCCGATCCCAGCCATTTCCAGAGGTCGTTCTCCAGAATGGCGCAAACCACGAAGAGGGGGACGCATAGCAAACAAGACAGCGCCAGATTGAAGGCCGTCGCGCGCAAATACCAGAAATAAAGGGCCAATTCCTGAAGGTTTCCGGGTTCGAGTTCTAGGTACCAGCTCTGTTTAGTCCCGGCGCGGCCCCTGGGCAGCTTGAATTTTCCCGTGATGATTCTTTGCATGCCGTGAATACAAAGCCCCATCACGAACACGATGCCGAACTGCATCACCAACTGGAAAAGGCCCTCGGTGGTTTTGAGCTCCAGGTTCGTTTGGCCGAAAAAGGAGAGCACCCCGGTGTATTTGGTCAGGATATAACAGAGAAAAATACCAGGAGCAAAAAAGGCGATATCAAATACGCGAAACATGGAAAAGACTTTGTCCATGGCGGCCTCGTGACGGGAGTGAAAATCAGCTTGTCTGGACGATGCCGGCGCCGCACTTAATCGCGCCGGATCCCCTTGCAATCTCGGGTGAAGCTGTTCCTTTATAGAATGTCCGGCCCATAATTTCAAGCAAGGAACGCCAAGTCTCCGCTCCCGTTTGATTGGGGAGGTCCTTCCGTCAGGCTCCCCTCGTGAGGCCGCCCGGCGTTGGATGCGCCGCCATTGGTTATCCCTCGGCGGCCGGGAAGGAGGCGATTTTTTTGCTCAAAAGCGCCTCTTTTGACCTGAGCCCGTCACCTTTGTGCTCAAAAACGCCACATACAAGGGAGGACCTCCGCCGCGTGAGCAATTCACGCCGTGGAGATCAGAAACTTCTAGGGTGAGGAATTGCGATTGATAAACCGAGCACATCAACGGAACTTTCAGGACGGCCTCCTTCGCTGGCGAAATGGGGATGGCAAGGCCTTTGACCATTTGTTTGGCGAGGCCTTTCCGGATATGTGCAAGCTCGCGGCATGGTGTTTGGACCGGTGGGCGGACCATAGACTCGATCTCCACGAGCCGGAGGCCCTGGTCAATGCGATTTGGGAGACCTACAGAGGGCAAAAAAATCGCGAGATTGCTTCCAAGCGCCATTTCGTGAATCGAGCGGGAACGCTTATGCGCTTTTTCCTTAACGACCAGATCAAAAGGCTCCGAACCGCGAAGCGGGATCACGGCAGACTAGAGGTGCCCTTCGAATGCCTGAATATGGACTGTTGAGGACGGGCGGCCGCGCCTTAGAGCACGGCGATTTGACGGTTTTCCCCAATGGATAGAATCCGTAGGAGTGTCGGGGACGCCGGTTAGCCGAGGGGTTTTGGCATGGGGCGAACTTGGGGAAACGAGAACAACGCTCTCGTGGCGGTATGGCGGCGCGAGGGCGCGGCCGCTTGGGCGGCTTTGGCGTCCAGGCTGCGGGAGGCCATCGATGCGTGGGACGAGGACCATGGCTGGAGCGCGGCTCTGGATGATAGGTCGAAGACCGCCACGGCTCCACCTTCGTCTCTGTTGGCCCTTTTCGATCATTTTGAGGCAGAACAGAAATGGCGTTTGTTTCCGCCCTATGCCTCTTTCTTTGAGTTATTCAGCGATATCCTCGTCACGGTGCTTGAGGAGGTCGAACTGTGCCGTCGTTTCTTCACGCGCGATGAAGAGCAGAAAATCAATGTCTATGCCGAGCCGATCAATATTGCCGAGGGATTGGCGTTGGAGCCGATCAAGGTCCGTGAATTTCTCCGTGGCCTGGAAAAGGAGTTGGGCCGCCAGGCGCGGGTCATCTTTCAGGCCAAATACCTATTGGGGTATACCTATCAGGAGATCGCCGACTTCTTGGGAGTGGGCGCCGGAAGCGTCCGCTACCAATTGCGGGCCGCAACGACCTTTTTTATCGACAGCCACGGCCAGTATTTTTGACATGCTCGGGAGGGAGAGGGAGCCCGAACCGGCGCCGGGCTCCCAAAAAGGATACTGTCTCGCATGGGGGCGGCGACTGGAACGCCGCCCATGAATGTCGGTTTGCGGCTTGCGATTAGCAGGTGGTGCAGCGGTTTCCCGCGGAGGCGCCATAGGTTGGGAAGCAGCCGCCTGTGCTGCCCCCGCGCAGGGCTTCCTGCTCCCGGCTGGAGATGGTGACGAAGCTCTTAATTTTCAAGGCGTCCAGGGTGAGTTTCTTTCTTTTGTTGGATTTCTCGGTTTTTTCGAACATAATTTCACTCCTTTACTTGTAGAAGGACAATACTTTTGGAATCTATTCCGATTTGGCTAGAATCCCGCGTATTGTGTTCTAGCACTTCTTACGCCAACCGGGGCGCCAGGGTTCCGCTCCTTCATTTTATGTTGGAGAAGCGGGTTTCTTTTTGGCGGCCATGCCGGCCAGGAGTGGTTCGGCCTCGATAAAAACCCGTTTGACATTGGGAAAGGTGCTTTTGATTTCCTTTTCCGCCACGGCCACCACCCGTTCGATATCGTCGAGGAGGGCGGAGTCCTCGAATTCCACGCTGATATTGACCAGGATGAAATTGGGTCCCATATGCATGGTCAACACCTCGTTGACGTTCTGAATATGATTCTGTCCTCCCAAAATGCGGCGAATTCCTTCGATGACGTGTAGGTTGGCGGCTTCGCCGATCAACAGGCCTTTGGTTTCAAATGCCAGCCATGCCGCGGTTCCGCCGAGGATCAGACCGATCGCCACCGATGCCGCGCCATCGAAATAGGCATGCCCGGTCCATTGGGATAAGAAAACGCCCAAAAAGGCGATGATCAGACCCAGCAGCGCCGCGGAATCCTCGAACAGCACCACGAACAGGGAGGGGTCTTTCCCGCGCTGTACGGCCTCGAGGTAGCTCCACTTCCCCTTGGCGCGGGAAAACTCCGTGATGGCAAAATACAAGGCAAATCCCTCAAAAATCACCGCCAGCCCGAGCACGATGTAATTGACCTTCGCGTTTTCAATGGGATGGGGATCCATGAGGCTGTGAATCCCCTCGTAGAGGGAAACCCCGGCGCCCACCGCGAAGATGAGAATCGCCACCACGAAGCTCCAGAAATAGATCTCCTTGCCGTGGCCGAAGGGGAACCGCAAATCGGGCGGTTTTTTGGCGCGTCGCAAACCGTAAAGCAACAGGACCTGATTACCCGTATCCACCACGGAGTGAATGCCCTCGGAAAGCATGGCGGAACTGCCGGTGACCGCCGCCGCAAAAAATTTGGTGATCGAGATGAGTCCATTGCCGATGAGCGCGGCAAGGATCACTTTTTTAGAACCTGATGCCATAAATGAAACCAACCTTTCGAATGGACCGCGTTTGCCGGTTCATGGCCAGCGTTGGCGGATGGGTGGCGGTAGGAGGAAGGCGGCTGACGGGGGCCGGTTCAACCGGCCGCGTCATAGGCGGCCTTCAGCCAGGATTCCACTTCGTCGTTTACCTGATCCTTGTCTGTCAACTTCACCCGGTGGGAAACCATGGCGTTGAAACTGCCGGAGGCTTCCAAACGGCCAACTGGCGATGTTCCCTTCAGATTAATGCCCAGGTCCACCCTGGTTTTGGTGGAGGGTTGGATCAGGGCGAACTGCTTCTTGCGCCGCAGGCTTACATAGGTTTTTTTAGGCGCAATTTCCACATCGCCGCCGAAACCCTCGACTCTTTGAACGATCGCCTCATAAATGGGCCGCAGACCGGCCTTGGGCCCGGCATACTGCGCCTCTACCAAATCTACCTCGTCGGCGGGACCGCCCTTGGCCGCCTCGAAGTGTTTATGTGCGATTAAATTGGCGAAGCCGTGGGTGACGCCGTGCTCGCTCTTGAGGTGCTTTACCAACTGCCCATGTTTGGCGGGTTGGTTGGCCTTGGCGATTTTCAGCCATTCGGGTAGGGCTTTGCCGGTTTTTTCCTTCATGTTCTTGATCATTGCCTCGACCATTTCTTCGGGTGACTGCGCCATGCTCGCTCCTTTTCGCCTGGGAATTCGTTGGAGAGGAATCAAAAACTAACCTATTCTCCACGGAAAGACGGGCAAAGACAAGGGCGGCCCATTTCTTTTCGGAGCCGGGAGCCATTCTGGCCGCTAGGAGGCGGACAAGGGTTTACAATGGAAGTGGGGAGGATGCTGCATGACCGAAAATCAAGCAAACCCATCGCTGGCGCAACTCCTCGAACAAGGGGTGAAGGCTTTGTCCGTGCGCACGCCCTGGGCCTGGTTAATCGTGGCAGGTTATAAGGATGTGGAAAACCGGGTTTGGAACACCGGCTATCGCGGACCTTTGCTCATTCACGCCGGCTATAGGATGGAGCCGCATGGCTACGAGGTTGCGCAACGGCTTGGCATCCAAGCGCCGAAGCAACCCGATCGCGGTGGAATTATCGGGGTCGTCGACCTGGTGGACATATGCGACGATTCCGATTCCCCGTGGTACGCCTCCAATCATTATGCCTGGAAGTTGAGCAATCCGCGATCGCTGCCATTCACTCCCTGCAAGGGCAAACTGGGCCTGTTTATTCCGGAAGTCTGAAGGCCGAATAGTACGGGAGCACTCTCGGCGGCAGAGCCCGACCAACATCATGTTTCCTTTGGATACGTAGTCGGCGGCTCTCCGCTGCTGAGATTGGTCGGCTGAAGTTCGTCGAGGGGAAGTAGGTCAAGGGGCGGAGCGTCCGCCCCCTAACCGGTTAGGCCTACACCCTGACAAGGAAAAGAGGGGTCGTGGAACGTATGGATATTTTTAGCAAGATGCTTACCGATTCTCCCGCCGACGGGTCTCCCAGGAGGATAGTGCGAATGCCGATCCCGGTGTTGAAGTGGCCAAAGCCAATGAAAAATGGCGTTTCCAAAGATGGGAACGCCCCTCATTTTCCACAAAATCGGGTTGTGCGGCTGGCCCCGGCGATGTTACAAATAAGGTGTTTTCAACGAAATCCATAGAATTCTTGAACCGGATACGGAGCACCTCCCCCAATGGACTTCGAAACCTTTCGGAAGCTTTGCCAAGAACGAGCCGCCGGTACCAAGACTGAGCTTGAATTCTGGCGCGAGATGAAGGCCAGCTTCGAAAAGCATCAACCGGGCAGCGATCGCGGCATTCGCGAAAAGCGACAACTCCTGGATGGGTTCGCGGCCCAAATTCAGCGAATCGAGCACCAATACAAGCGGGAGCAAGAAAGGCTGGCATTGGAAATCGAGGCTTGGCTCAACGGGCCCGGCGCTTCTTCCCTTGGTGGAGGGCCTTGAACGCGTCCCGAAAAAGAAGGTTATTGCAGGGGCAAGCAAGCTACACGAGGAATCGGGGAAATGGAGCATAGATCGAAGGTGCTTCCCAAGGAAGAGGAACCATTCGGCGATCCGGCTCAGGTTAAGAATCTCAAGCCTTTTCGCGTTCCCGACGGATTGGCGGGTGTCATCTCCCGCATGTTTACCCGCTATGAGAATTTACAAGCCAAATTCTGCAAGGCCGGCAATTTCCCCATTTACGACAACGCGGCTTTTCCCTGGGTGGCGCGGATCGAGGCCGGCTGGCGTGAAATTCGGCAGGAACTGGACGCGTTGATGGTTCACCGCGAAGCCCTGCCTAACTTTCAGGACATTACCAAGGATGTGGAAACCATTACCAACGACCAAAA
>JBGTRP010000275.1:0-8316 GCA_041940685.1 Acanthopleuribacteraceae bacterium | reverse complement strand
TCATGGGAATGGTAGCCACCGCCGCTTCGGATTTGATGAGGCTTACGACATAATCCACATCCTCCTCGTCGCTGAAGGGTGAAAAGTCGGCCAGGGCGAAAAAGGTTCCCTCGGGAGGTTGGATGCGGAAGCCGATGTTCCTCAGTCCGGAGCAGAGCCGGTCGCGCTTCCGCCTGAGATCCTCGACCAGGGGTGGAATCAGCTCATGGCGCCTGAAAATCCCCTCCGCCATGCCATGCTGCAAGGGCGTGGCGATGGCGAACGCGATAAATTGATGCAGCCGACGGATGGCGGTGGTCGCCTCAGGCGGCGCGATCACGTAACCGATTTTCCAGCCTGTCATGGAAAACGTTTTGGCGGTGGAAGATATGGTGACCGTTCGTTCGCGCATGCCTTCGAGCGTGAGAAGGGAAATATGCTCGTGGCCGTCGAAAACAAGGTGCTCGTAAACCTCGTCGGTGATGGCGATACAATCGTGGGCCACACAAAGATCGCGGATCAACTCTAACTCGGACCGCGAGAAAACGGTGCCGGTCGGGTTATGCGGCGTATTGAGGATGATGGCTTTGGTGCGCGGAGAAAACGCCGCTTTCAGGCGGTCCGGGTCGAAACGGAAGCCCGGCGGTTCCAGCGGAACCGGAATTGCCTTGGCGCCCGCCAATTGGATGATGGGAACATAGGTGTCGTAAATGGGTGCGAACAGAATTACCTCATCGCCGGGTTCGCAGATCGCGGTTACGGCCGCGTACATGGCCTCCGTGGCCCCGCAGAGCACCGTGATTTCCCGTTTGGGATCGAACTCGATACCGGTTGATTCGGCATACTTCTCCTGGAGCGCCAAGGCCAACTCGGGGACGCCGGGTAGCGGCGCGTATTGATTGGCGCCCTTGGCAATGGCCTCGCTAGCGGCCTTCTTGACCCGTTCGGGTCCATCAAAATCCGGAAAGCCCTGACCGAGGTTGATGCATTGGCGCTCCCGCGCCAATTGGCCAATGGTATCGAAAATACTGGCGCTATAGGGTTTCAACTTGGCAGACATCCAACGAGGCATGAATGAGCTCTCCTTCAATCAAAATTCACGGGATGGGAGTATAGCATTGTCATGGTGATTTTCACTGGCCGGAGATTGGCGTCAGGGCCTATTTCCGCGATGTGCTTCAGCTCTCCTCGAAAGCGCCGGGCCAGGAGTTGACGACCTCCCCGTATTCATGGGCGAGCGCCGTGGAGAGGTCGGGGGTAAGGAACGGATAATCCAACATCGAGAGCCGCGGCATTGCGTCCAAATCCGGGTCCCTGTCCGGGGTCTGGCCCGGAAAAGCCCAGGGAAACACCTTGAGCAAACGGTTGAAGGAATAACCCAGAAAATTGCGCGCCAGCAACAGCCGCTGCAATTGTGCGCGAGAGGCGGGTTGCGGCGCGACCAGGGCCAGATGGGTGGGCGGTTTGACCTGGTGAATGAGATGGTGAAATGCGCCGATCGCATCCTGTCGGGAAATCCAGTGAAAATATGGAGAGCGGGCGTCCCGCTGCAGAAAAAGATAGGTTTCCAACTCCAGCAACAGGCGAACCAGATGGGACATGGGGGGACCGATCAAATGGCCCAGATGGAGATGGGCCTCATGGCCGCTGAGATCTGCTAACCGGTCCAGGAGCGCCTCGCGCCGCTTTCGGTTGTGATTTCGGAGCCGATCCTTCCGAAAATCTAGGCCCGGGTTGTCGGTGTAATCAGGACCTTGGAAACGCCGGTGAAGATGGAGCAGAAGGGGCGGACGGTTGGAGCCCGTTTCCAAGGCCCGCACCAGGTATTCCAAATAATCGCAACCATTGGGGGCCGAACCAGCCTCATCCGGGAAGGAACGGTTGGTATGAATGAGCACATCGGCCTCTTCCAAGGGGTAATGGCGGCCCCGGCCCAGATAAGGCAGCAAATGAAAACGATTCCCATTCCCTTCCGATGGATTGTCCTCCTGCTGAAAAACGCGATGACCGCAAGTGGAGAGGAAGGCCGCCATGTCCCGTGTCAAAGGGCTCATGGCGCCGAAAAAAACCAGGGTTTTGCCGGGATGTTGCGCGAAGGGCGCCTGCAACTCTAAATCCGCGCGCGTTCGCTGGTGGCGAAACCGAAACAGCTTTCGCAACACGCGATTCATCATCGGCGCCGAGGGCCCGGAGAGCAGGGGCGCAAGGGGCAGCTCGTAGTGAACGCGGTCGAGCAGCATGGTCCCATTGCCGGATGGAAGAAATCGATGCTCGTGAAGCCAATGCTTGAAGGGGCCGCGCGTCTGTTTGTCGCTGAAGCCGTGGGCTTCCCGAAAATCCTGGTGGACTGCATGCCAGGTTAACCGTAGTGGACCCTTGCAAATTTGAAATTCGAGCACGTCCCCATCGCGAATGCCTCCCGAGGCTCGGATCAGGCGAATCCTCTGCCAGGGTGGGGTCAACCTTTGAAAAGCGCCCGGTCTCGCGTGGTAGTTGAATACCGTTTCCGCGCACGGGAGCATGGGGCTCCGCATTTCGAAGACGGGCATGGGGTTCGCTCTCCTTTCGGCAATCAGGGCGCCATTTCAGTCCGCGCGGTTCTTGCGGCCCACGGCCCGGCCCAACTCCTCGATGACCCGATTTTCGAAAAACTCGAAGTAACGGTCGATATAATTGCTGCCGTTCTCCTCGTACATCAGCCAGGGGTTCATCAGCGTATTGCGGATGACGAAGATATGATCCGACTGGTGGGTCCGCTCGGTGACATGCTCGCAGAAGGTTTCGGGGTCGATTTTGAGCTCGCCCAGGATTCGGTTTGCCTGTTCCGGCCCGAGCATATGTTTGTCCAAGGAGGTAAAGGAAGCGAAGAAGTGATGGCTCTGCAGGGGTTGCTCCGGATTGATTTTTAAATGGGAGAATACCTTGCGGGAAAAGTGATTCATAATGGCGAGGTTGCGATTACCCTTGGGGTTGAGCGTGTAGCAGATCAGGTTGGTGTCGGGTGGAAAAGGCACCGTGATGGTGATGAGGCCTTTCAGCTTTTCCCTGACCTCGCCGATTTTGTTGTAGAAGTATTCGCAGGCCTTCATGGTTTGGATCAATACCTTACCGAACCCTTTATGATGGAGGGGAATCACTCGATGGGCCACATAGGCCGCCGCCGCGGCCGAACCCGGTTTGGAGCCCTCGATGATGTATTGACCCAAACCCAGTAACTTCTGCTTTACCGGTTTCTTGAAAGGGTTGCTCTTGACATCGAAGACATAGGCCGCCTTTTGGTGGATGAAATCCAAAACGCCGGCGTCCTTGCTGATAAAAGCCCCCGAGGGAAAGGGGAGGAAGCCTAATTTGTGAGGGTCTACGGTAATGGAATCCACCTCCGAAAGCGCTTTAAACGCATTCCATGTGCCATGCGCCGGAAAGTATTGGAACTCGGACCGAATCCGTTCATGCTCCATAAAGCTGCCGTCCGGGTTTCTGAAGATGGCGGTCATGTAGCCGCCCCAAGCCGCGTCCACGTGAATGCCGAAAAAGAGTCCGCTCAGGTGCGCCCGCTCGCGTTCGGCCACGATGAGGTGAATGGGGTCCACGCTGCCGAATTCCGTGCTGCCCAGGACGCCGACCACGCCGAGCACCGGTTCTTGCCGTTCCAGAAGCCCTTCCAAAACCTCGCGAAGATGATCCGCGCGCATGCGCATGTTGTCATCGGTATTGATTTTCAGAATCTGATGGGTACCGATACCCAGGATTTTCACCGCCTTTTGCCAGGAATAATGGGCGGAAATGGGTAAGATCACCCGTGGCGGGCTGAGCTCGCGATGTTTGAGAAAGAAGCCCGCCATTCCCAGGTTGTCAAGGCTTTCCTGGAGAATGGTTTCGGTCAGTCGATTAAAGTCCTTTTTGGAAACCTGCTCCTTGTAGCCCTGCAGACAGGTCTGCATCAGGTCCACGGTTTCGCGAATGGAAAAATTGAAGAGCTCCCACTTGGAATAATCCCTCAGCTTCTGTTTGCGCGGCCCGACGTCCTCGAAATCGATGTCCAACGCGGCTGCCGCCTCCGCGAGGGATACCGGATAAAACTTTACCGCTCGCAGGTTCCACAGACCCTCGTAATTGGCGACGGTGCCCCCGGAAGTCAAATGGCCCCATGCTGTTGGCACCGCGCGTGGTTCGGTAGAGAATCCGAACATTTCGGCCAGCATAAACCCTACTTCGAGCTCTTTTTCGAGTGTGGCCGGAGCCGCGTCATCGGAGACGTTATTGGGGTTGTAAAGCATGGTCATGATTTGGGCGAGCACCCCCGGCAGCAGAAGATCCGCCGCCATGTGGCCGATATAACGGGGGCTGAAAAAGGGCACCGATTTCTTAAGATCCGCGCTCAGTGTGTGCAGTTCCTGCTGCATGCGGGCCAGAAATTCGTTAAAATCTTCGCGATAACAAGCGATGGTGGGAATGGGCGGCCGGTTCTCGGGATGAAAATTGCGGCGCCAATAGGCATGATCGCGGAAGAACTCGAGCAGGGTTCTTTCAAAAACATGGTCATTTTCGGCGTAGGGACCCAAAAAATAAGGGTGAAGGAAGCTGAGAGCATCATTATCCATGCACGTCTCCTGTAGTGCCGGTCCCAGGGGAGCGTGAGCCCGAAAGGGTTCGGAGGCCTGTCTCTTTGGATTTGCGAACGAAAGATGTGGATCAACGGCCTTGGGCGAGCATTCTAATCGGGAGTGGTTAAAATTTCGGAACCTGAATCCGTGACCATAATGGTGTGCTCGAACTGAGCGGAAAGCTTGTGGTCCAAAGTGTAGACGGTCCATTGATCGCGCGAGTCCAGGATGGTTTGCCAGGTGCCCTCATTGATCATGGGTTCTATGGTGAAGGTCATTCCGGGAACGAGCTCGCAATCGGTCTCCCGGTTGGGGTAGTGGCATACCTGCGGTTCCGCGTGAAATACCCGACCAACGCCATGGCCCGTATATTGCCGCACCACGCCCAGCTTCCGTTTGTTGGCGTGATTGTAAATGGCGTGGCCGACCTCGATTAAACGGCCATGGGGCTTTACCGCTTGGATACCGAGCTCCAAACATTCCCGGGCGGTTTCCGTTACCAGGCGCGCCTGCTCGGATGGCTCGCCCACATAGATGGTGCGGCTGTTGTCCCCGTGAAAGCCCTCGAGCAAGCAGGTGACGTCGATGTTGATGATGTCCCCGTCTTTGAGAATCTCATCCGGACTGGGGATGCCGTGGCAAACCACATGGTTGACGCTGGTGCAAACGCTTTTGGGAAAGCCGCCGGGTTTGATGACCGGGTTGCGTGGGTCGGTAATTCCCTTGGGGTAATTGAGCGGCGCAGGGTAGGCGCCGGCGTCGAGTGTGAGCTCGTGGACCCAGGTATTGATTTGCTCCGTGCTGATGCCGGCCTCGACCTTATCGCATACCTCTTTTAAAATATTGGCCGCCAGCTTACAAGAGCGGCGCATGGAGGGCAGATCCTGTTCGGTCATGATGGGAACGTTGCGGCTGGGCTTCCTCATCAGGTTGAAGCCCTGGGATTGTCCATGACATTTTTTAAACTTCTTACCGCTGCCGCACCAGCAAGGGTCATTTCGGCCTATCTTCACGATTTCCTTATCTCCACCGATTCCCGAAAACCGGGAATTCCAATACAAACAGCATGCATGCCGGTTAGCCTTCCATTATGGTTCATGTTCGGAAATTTCACAAGGCTTGAGCGGGTAGGGCGTCGGGCGCACTCGCAAACTCCACCGCCCTTGAAGTTGAGCTAAGCCTCAATTCCAATAGGAATAAGCATTGGCGAGCCTGAACAAGGCTTTCCGGTCAGGCCTATTGAATGTAACCCAGGGCGCGAAGCTGCTCCAACTCGGCGAGGGAAATATCGCGGGATTGAGCCTCCGCGGAAAGGGCCGACATTTCAAGCGTCAGCTTCCGGTATGCTTCCAGGATATCCTGAAAATCGGTAGGCGCGAGGGGCAGGGGCGCATCGCCGGACCGGTCCACCCATTCATCGGGTGGAACCCTGTGGTAGGTCTGGGGACCCATGGAGATGGCGGTGATGAAGTCGTTGCGTTCGGAGAAGCCGTTCTCAGAGATGATGGGAAAATGGCCCTCCCATTCCGCCCCGCGCAGAACCGGGGTCAAATCGCGGCCCATGGACCAGGGCAGCCTCGCTTCCGGACGATCGAGCAGGCCTAAAACAGTGCTGCCCACATCCGTCAGTTGGACAGGCATTTCAATGCGCCTGTTTTGATTCAGAGGCGGATAGGCGATTGCGAAGGGAATATGGCGAACGGGGTCCAGGTGGGGAAACCAGTGGGCGTGATACCACATGTTCCGTTCCCCCAAGTAATCGCCATGGTCGGCCAGCAGAACCGTCATGGTTCGGTTCAGGTCGCGTTGTTTGCCGTACATTTCGATAAAGTTGCGGAAGGTATCGTCGCTGTAACGCAGCTCGCCATCGTAGCGCCGGACTTCCTCAACCCGTTCGGGGGGGAGCTTCCAGCGTTTCGCATGCGCCTCGTAGGCGGCGAGATCGAAGCGTTCGGCATAGCCTTCAAGGGGGAGATAGGGGTCATGGGCGTCGAGGGTGTGGACGTATACAAAAACGGGAACCTCGGGCGCGAGCGCCAGCTTTTGCGCCATGGCCTCCATGATTGGCGCTACCAGGCGCGGTTTTTTGTCCGGCGTGGGGTGGAGCGCAATGGAGTGAATCCAATCGAGCTCCATGAGCTGGCTGTAACCCTGTTGCAGGCCCGCGGGTCCGCCGCCGTTGGCGTTGGTCACGAAGCCGATGGTGCGGTAACCCATTTCCCGCAAAACCTCGGTGACCGTCAATTGCAATTCGTCGGCCGAGCCCCATGGCCTATGCGTTCCTATGGCGCTGCAGAGGATTCCGGTGAATAAGGTCGCCACGGAACTACGGGTATTGTTTCCATTGGTGTAGGCCTTCTCGAAGACCGTCCCTTTTTCGAAAAAGGCGTCCATGAAAGGCGTGGTTTCCAGTGGATACCCGTAAAGACCCATGTGATCCGCGCGAAGGCAGTCAATCAGGTACCAGAGGATGTCGGGCAGTTCAGGCTGCGGCGCCCGTATCGCCGGGTTGGACCACAGCGCGGGCCCGCTGGCTTCATCCGAAATCAGGGTGATCAGTACCTCTTGCCCCGCCCAGTTGGATAAATCGACCCGTTCATCCAGCCACTCGCCCGGACGGGAAGTCCGATCCAGGGCCAGGGCGGATGATTCTCCCTCGATTTTCACCTGAAAGCGGGCGGCTTCTTGACCGGGAAGCGTCCCCAATCCCACGTGGAGGGTCGGGGATTGTTGGGGAACGGGAATGCGGAAGGACGTTCGGGTGGCGGGTGCTTGAAAAAGTACCCGGCGTCCCTCGTGTTGCAAGCGCTCGAAGACCACGCCCTCGGATTGGCCAATATAGCGCTGAGCTCGAGGAATGACCTGAATGCGCTCGAAACCGCTGTTGCGGCAGGCGCGGGTGTCTAAAAAAATGTGGTTGAGGCGCGTGTTGGCCGGCAGGTTGTGGTTGCCCACAAGGTTCAAGCGCTGTAGAGGGCTCTCCTCGGCGGTGGACGGCCTGATCTCTCGCCAGTGGTGAATATCGAATTTTTCCGAGTGGGACCAGCCGATACGCAAGAAATCCTCGCTGGCGCCCGTCCATGCGATTTCAATGGCGCCAAGATTTTCATGGTCCATGCCTACCGGCTTTAAATTGCGGTAATAGATTTCACTATTGTAGGCGGCCTTGGCGACCAAGTCCTTGAGAGGCGCGGGTTCTCCAACAACCTTGCCTCCCTTGATCACCGGCACCCAAAGCTCTTCGGCCAGGTTTCTGACGGCGGCGGTCTTATTCTCCGGCCAGGCGCCTCCCTCCGACTTGAATGCGCCCAACTCTACCAGCGTGTCCAGACGGATGCTCTTGGCGGCAACCGCGGCGGCGATCCTGTAGCGGTAGCTGTCCGGAGCGGGGCTGGCCTCCACCAGGCTGGAGAGTTGTCCGTAATATTGCTGCCAAAGCGCCAACTCCTCCTTGGCCGCATCTTGATTTTGTCCCAGGTTCTTCGCCTGGCCTACCGTATTCGCGTCTAGTTCGAGCTTCTTGGCCAGAATATCCTCGATTTCGAAATTCTGTTCAGGGGTTTCGCTCTTAGGTTCCGGTTCGGTTGATGGACCACAGGCAAGCGGGGCCAATAGGGAAATGAAAATCATTGGCGATAGGAGCATACCCATCAAGCTGGGATTTCGAATCATATGAAAAATGGCCAACCTCTCTTATCCTCGGAAAGCGGCGAAGCTCGCCGGTCGGTTACAA
>JBGTRP010000274.1:0-8332 GCA_041940685.1 Acanthopleuribacteraceae bacterium | reverse complement strand
CATGATGAATTCTAGGCCCCCAGGGTCCAGGTCGCCCGTGAGCACCCAACGGAGCAGATGAGATTGGGGAGCGGACCCGTTCCAGATTTCCCGCAAGAGGGCTTCATCATTTAAAAACATAGAAATGCAGGTGATCAGGATCATGGCTCGTCTCCTTGCAGCCACTGGTTCCAGGCGGCTGGATCTTGGAGCGCGCCCTCGAAGCCCAGCGCCGCTTGGGGTTCGGGCGCCAGCCGGGTGATGCCGTCGGCCAGTTCCCGTAAGCGCCGGTCGCGGTCGCGCAGGGCCTCGGCATCGAAACCAGCGGGGCGGGGATCGCCGGCAAGCCGCTCTCTTCCGCCGGGGTTCCCGGCAGGCGAGACCAGCAGGAAGAGGAAGACCGAGCCGCGCGGGATCATCACCGTCTTGGGTATGCGATCCGTGCGGGCCTCGCCCGCGAGATCGCGCAGAATCGAGGTCCCGGTCTGAGCGCCAATGATGCCGGCGAGCGTGTTGTCCTGCTCGGCCAGGCGCAGGGCGAACACGCCCAGGGCGGTGCGGTAGAGGGTGAGACCCAGGTGGCGCAGAAGGTGGGTGCGGGTGCGGCCCACCAGGCCTTCCGAGCCATCGGGGCTGAACGCGCTCAGGCTGCCGCGCAGACCCACGCCGTCTCGGCCGACAATGTCACGGCCTTCCAGCTCGACCCGCTGTCCACCGATGGCGCTCCGACCCCCGGCCAGGCGAACCGAGGCCAGGGAGATGCCCAGGGGAAAGCCCGAATCCGGATGGTAGACCTCCACCAGCGCGCGGGTCACGCGGCTGGTGGCCACCACATCCGTGAGCAGCTTGGCCTTGAACGCCTGGCCCTGCTGGAAACGCTCCCCGGTCCAGGCTGGCGTCCAGCGATGGACCCGAGGGTCGGCGGGCCTGGCGACAGCTTCCATTTCTTCATTCGCGGTTGCGGATGCGGCTTCCAGGGGATCGCCACGCGGCCGGAAGCTGGGGCCACTTCTCCGGGAGGGCGGTGTTTCCCGGTTGCGTTGGATGTCGAGAATCACGTCCTTGGGATCGGCCCCCGCCCGTTCGGTGAGAACCTTGACCGCGTGGGCCTGCTCCTCCGGGGTCAGCACCACCGGCGCGTCAGGAAGCCCAGCCAGCGCGTCCAGGGGATCGGGTGGTTTTGCTTGTTCTGCCGTTTCCGGATGCGGCGGGTTTTGGGGCCAGGGGCGGCGCTCCTCGACGCCGGGCCCGATGCCCCGCAAATCGTCGGGCTTGCCGACCACCGAAACCTCCGGCTCGGTCAGTTGCGGCCGCCGCGCGGGCCGGAAGGTCAGCACCAGCGCGTAGGCCAGCACCACCGCCAGGGCCAGGCCGGCCAGCAGCCACCAACGGCGGTCGCCTTGCAGTTTCTTCAGCATGGTGTCACCTCCGCTTGCGCGATCTCTGTGAAATCAGGCTCGGAAAACGGGCCCATGTTCTCGGCGCAGGACACGTAACCGAAGGCCAGCGCGAAGAGCAGCATCACCGCCAGGAAGGGCCAGCGGTAGCGCCGGATCAGTTTCGGGTCGAAGCTCATCGCGCGGGCCCCTTCAGTCCCTTCAGCCGCACGTACACCGGTTCCTTGGCGCCCTCGAAGAAGATGCGCGCGTAGTAGTGCTCGCGGGGTTGGAGATGCACCTGTTTGAACGGCAGCACGTAGCGGCCGCCTTGTTTCTCGGGGTTCTTGGCCAGCGGGTGGGCGTAGCGCATGTGCCGGGTGCCCCAAGCCCGTTTGCCGCGCACCACTTCCAGCGAGGAGATCGGCGCCATCTGCTTTCCCGGTTGGAAGATCAGCACGGGCGAGGGGTCGGCGGACCATTGCAGCAGCCCGAAACCCTTGCGCTTCTCGTGGAACACGCGGCGGTGGTTTCGGTTCGCCTCCGCCTGGGACGGTTCGTGGATGGCCATCTCGGCCAGCCGGTAGACCGCGGGTTCGCGGTTGGCCACGCGCAACGCCTGCTTGGCCTCCACCCCTCGGATCTGGAGGTAGACCGTGGGCGCGGCCTCCTTCAGATCCAGCGTGGAGTGGAACACCAGTTCCAGGGGGTAGCCGTCGAAGAGGAAGTGGGCGTTGCCCACCAGGCCGGCCAGCGCGCGCTTGGGTTTGAAATGGAAGGCATGATCGGGCAGGCCCTTGGCGGGCGTGGTGATGAACCACTCCGTCTCATCGCCGGCGATCATGCGGCTGTCGGGGTTGCGGCTGAACACCACCAGCGTGGGCCGGTCGGGATGGACGTGGAAGTGGACGGCCGCGCGGTCCAGGCGCGGGTCGATCTGCAGGGTCTGGCTCGTGGTCAGGCGCAGCAGTTGGGGGCCTTGGTTTTCGGTCAGGAGCAGGGTCAACAGAAATAGGATCGAGGTCATGGCGTTTCCTCCCAGGTTTCGGGGTCGAGGGGTTGAAAGGTTTGCAGGGCGTAGCCCATGGGATTGGCGAGCGTGACGGGGGTCTTCACCAGCACCGCCTCGAAGCTCAGGCTCATCAGTTCACGGTGGTCGAAGGCGCGCACCACCGTGTAGGTCAGGTTGGCCAGGTAGCCGCCATGGCGGCCACCCCGGTAGAGTTGGATGTCGCGGTCCTTGCCGGTCCGCAACAGCACATCAATGGGTGTCCCGTTGAAACGGGATTGCAGGAATTCGCGGTAGCGCCAGATCTCCTGGAGCAGGGCCTCCTCGGTGACCCAGGCGGCCGCGTAGCGCCGGGCCCGTTCGTCCTCGGCGAAGGGCTCGCCCGCGGTGAGGATCGCGCCGATGTTGACCAGCACGGCCTTGCAGCGGATGGCGCGGGCGTTGGCGCCCGTGTCCAGCGGGCTCAGCATGGCCACGTCGCGGGTTTCGTCCAGCACCAGGACGGGCGGGGTGCGCACTGCCTGGAGCGTGATCAGGGCGCAGGCCGTCATGACCAGCGCGGCCAGGCCCTGCAGCGCGGTCCCCAGCCAGGGACGGGCGGAGGGAGTGGTCATAGGCCCAACCCCCGGCCCGCGATCAGGCTGATCTTGGCGCGGAACCGCCAGCCCGTGGGGTTCCACGGACTGGACGGCCCCCGCTCTCGGCCCCAGAAGTTGACCTGCAGGGCCGCCCGCGTCCCCCGCAGGTACACCTTGGCGTAGTTGGGGCCCCACAGGATGCGGTCCACGGAGATGGGCAGCCCGCGCAGGGCGTAGCATTCGGGCAGCAGCCGCAACTGTTCCCAGTAGGCCGCCTCGAAGCGCTTCAACCGTTGCGGGGTCTGACCCCGGTAGCGGCCCCAGCGGAAGGCTACCCGCAGGGCCTCCTTCAACGCGGCCGTTTCCAATCGGGTGGCCCTTCCACCCGCCACAACCACCTGGCCACACTCGCGGGCCGGGTCCCAAACCGTAATCGTCCGGTCTTGCGCCGAGGTGGTGTGGATCAAGGCCAGGCCCAGGTTGACGAGGCCGAGCAACCATAAATAAAGGGCGATCGCGGATCTCATGGAGCAGCCTCCGTTTCGCGCAGGAAGGCCTGGGCCGTGCCCGCGTTCATGCCGTCCTCGGTGAGTACGGTCCGGGCCCGTTCCAACCAGGCCGCGTGCTGGGGGAAGGCCTCGGCCAGCGCCTCGTACCAGGCCGGCGAGGCCGGGACCCGGTAGGCCGCATCCCTCTCTTGGGTGTGCAGCACCAACTCGTGGACCCGGACGCCCAGCCGCCTCGCCACGATCTCCGATAGCCGTTTCAGGTTCTTGTTGGACTCGAACAACTCACGCAACACCGACGGCGCCCGCAACCGGCCGCCGATCTGGACCGGCGATTCCGCCCCGGTCTTCTTGGCCAGCGCCAAAGTGGAATAGCCCACCGTGGCCGCCGGGCTGGCTTCCCTGGCCTCCCGGATCAGGTCCGGGTCGGTGATGCGCCATTGCGCGGGCGCCTCGCTCATGTCCTGGATCAGGGCCAGGTGGGTCTGGGTCGATTCCAGGATGCCGGGCGAGAAGTGCCGCACCCGTTGCGAGCTGAGCACCATGGCGATGTGGTACTTGCGCACGATGTTGAGGTACTCCTCGGTGAAGCGGACCAGCAGGTTCCCGCCCACCTCCTCGGCGGATTCCGAGCGCACGCCCGCGAGCTTCTTGAACTCGTCCACCAGGAACAGGGTGGCCACGCCCATGGGTTGCAGCGTGAGTTGGGTGGCGTTGAGCAGGATCAGGCTCAGCAGCTCGGCCACCTCGCCCGCCCGGTAGCCGTCCAGGTTGAAGTAGACCAGCGCGCCGGGTTGAGAGACGTTCAGGCCGCGCGCCTCCTCGCTGAGGTAGCTCCGCCGCAGGGCGCGCATGGCGTTCAGCGTCCAGGCCAGGTGGTCCAGGGCCCGTTCGCTTTCGGGCGCTTCCCGGACATCCAGCGCCTTTCTTCGATCCCGGATGAAGGTCTCGCAGCGGTCCAGGCACTGGCCGTAGGAACACCCTTCGAAGGAGAAGGCCGCGATGGCCCCCACGATCATTTCCTTAAAGAGATGGTCGAAGGCGTTGCGGAAGCCGCTGGCCTCATCGGGCGGGGTCACATGGGCCAGGTTCACCTTGTAGAGCCAGAGGTCCATGGTCAGGCCCGCGGCGTCCTCGAGCAGGGCCTCCCGTTCCACTTCAGGCAGGTCCGCCACATCGGGACCCAGGCTGGCCAGGGGAGCGAAGCGGTAGGGTTGGCCCGTGGCGGGATCGCGCGCGCCCTTGTCGATAATCTGGCCGCCCAGGGCCGCGACCAGGTTCTGGAAACTGGCGCCGTAGTCGATGATCAGGGTGCGCGCCTTGGGGCTGGCTGCCACATGGGCCAGCACCATCAGGTTGAGCAGAAAACTCTTGCCGCTGCCGGTCTCGCCCGCCACCAGGCTGCTGTAGGCCGTGTCCTGCCAGGGGCTCCAGGGCACACTCTCGCGGTCGAAGGTTTCCAGGATCAGGTAGGGCGGCTTGGCAAGGTCGCCGGACCAGGAGCCGGTGACCTGGGACCAGAGTTCGCGCAACTCGGCCGGGTCCGCGTTGAAGCCGGGACCATGGCGGCCCAACCGCCGCGCCGCGCTCTCCCAGCCGGGCAAAAGGGTCAGCAGCGCCTTGGCCTGGCTCGAGGCGGAGAGCGTGGCCAGCGCCATGCCCACTTCCCGCCGGCAATGGTGGCTGACCGCCTCGAATTGGGTGCGGGGCACCTGGCGGCCCAGCAGCGCCAGACCCCGCGCCAGTCGCGGCCGTTCGTGGACGGCCCCGCCCGATCGTTCCCTGTAGGCGGCCAGGCCTTCCTGCAAGTGGTCTAAATCGAAGTCCTTGCGCGCGCCCCGGAACATCCAGCCCGCGGCCAGGTTGGAGACCGTGCTCACCCCGGCCGCGCGCTTCACCTCATGGGGATGGGGCACGCTGGCGTGGATGAACAGCAACAGCTCGCAACCCAACTGGTGTTGCAGCGCCTCGAAGCGGCCTACCAGCCCTTGATTCGCCTTGAGGAAGAATTCGGCAACCTCGAACACCGTCCAGACCTTGCCCTGGCCACGGGTGCGCAGATGGGGGAGATGCGCTTCGCCCTGGATCAGGTCCACCCCCTCGAACAGGTCGAGCGCGGCGACCAACTCGGAGGGCGGCAGCGCGGAGAAACGGTTGTAGAGCGTGGCCGGGTTGGGGGTCGATTCCACCTGGATGCCGTGGAGGTCCAGGCCGTCGATCTGCTCGGGCGTGGCGGCAATGCAGAGATCGGTGGCCAGCACCGAACGCGGGGTTGGCAGCGATTGGTTGACCTCGGCCATCAGCTTGCCCGCGAAGTCGTCCCGGCCCCTCCGGTAGCCCTGGTGCGCCAGGGGGATCTTGTGGAAGAACAGGGAGCAGGACTCGAAGTGCGACAGCCGGGCGAGGCTGCCTTCCAAGCGGGATGGGCTCTCCTTGGTTTTGTCCAGTTCGTGGGCGTCTCCGATGAAGCGCAACAGCAGCCTGGGGCCCGCGTGGGTTTCCAGGTAGGGACGGCCCTTGGGTGTGGTCCGGCGTTGGAAGTGGCGGGTGAAGAGCTGGAGATCCAGGCGCGTCCAACCGCCCAGCAGCGCGGCCAGGAAGGGGCCGTAATGCATGTAGAGCAGGCCGTAACCCAGGCCGATGCCGGCCAGCAGGCAGAGGATCATCAGCGGCGCCGGGTGGAAGGGGATCTCCACCACGGTCAGCAAGCGGGAGAGCAGCCAGCCGCCGAGCAGGGTGATGGCGGCGAAGCAGAGGAAGAAACGGCCCTCGAATTTAGAAGCCATGGCGATCACCTCGCGGGTCGAAGCGCGAGCCTCGCGCGAAACCGTCCAGTTCGCGCCAGGGCAGGCCCGCAAGGATGGCGACGGCCAGGCCCTCATCGACCTTCTTGGGAAGACCCATGGGGAAGAAGCCCGCGGGCAGGGGCCGGAACAAAAGCAGGCCCAGCAGCCGAGTGGCGAGCCAGGAGCTGACCAGCAGGAACCCGGCCTTGACGACCGCGCTCAGATCCCGGATCAGGGCCCACTCGCCGGAGAGCACGGTCAGGCCCACGGCCCCGGCCAGCATGCAGAGCAGGAAGAGGAACCCGCCCAGCAGGGTGATGCGGCCGCCGAGCAGGGTCAGGGAACGCCCGATCAGGGCGTAACGCGGCAACACGCGGGCCTCCGTTTGATCGGGCAGAATAAGAAGCGAAACAATATATTCTCCAAAAGATGAAAAGCATAAAAGTCAAACTAAAAATGACTACTGCATGCTAATGGAGAACATGGTTCCAGGGGAAGGGCGTACGCCCTTATTTGCTTAGGCAAACAAAAGTGTTTGTCTTACAGCTTTTCCTAGGAAAGTGGCTTTCTAGTTCATGTGGGCGGAGGCACTTGAGGAAAGATAAACCAAAAAAGTAGAATCTTAGTCCTGGTTGTCCTTGGTTTTTCGCAAGGCGCGTTTCCAGGTAGCGCCCCAGAAGGCGGGGTAGGAACAGGGAAAGGGCCGCTTCACGTCGATATGGCAATCCGGCGTGGGAGGCAGGTGGCGCTGGACGAAAAGGGAGAGCGAGCTGCGCGCCCGCCGCATGCTGGCGCGCTTTTCGGGCTCAGCAAGGGTTCGCTCGGGGTAGTCGAAACAGCGGTCGAACATGCCGGCCTCCGCGCCATGCCGCACCACCCGCGAGGCGGTGTAGGGCTTCTTGTCTTCCAAAGCCAGGATCAGCACATCGTATTTCCAGGGTCGGCTCATGATTTCATTCCAAGAATTTATACTCTCTAAAAGTATTTATACAAAAAGTTGAAATAGAAATCGAGCGTTTTTTTGTAAGATGACAACCGGTACGGACTGCTAATGCAGGGGTCCTAAGCGGAAGGAGGAACCCTAATCTCCATCACGCGGCACAATTCAACAAAGCAATTTCTACTTTATACGAAAGGAAGACCGAATCCCTTGGGGAATGGTTTCATGGGTCACGCTTTTCTGGAGAGATCCTAGAAACATAAGCCCACTGAATTACTCATCCATTGAATTGAGATTTTTGAGGGTAGATTGGGTAAAGCGGTGATTGGCTCCAAACTTTTGAAGAAAGGCAGTGTGCGCTTTACGAATTAATTTTCGAGCCTCTTCCAACGCTCCCAAATCTTTCAGCACCAACGCTAGGATCGATTGTTTTTTTGCAATTTCAGGATGCCCCGCTTTATAGTTTTTCTCATCTGCGGCCAGCGCAGTTCTCAACAGTTTCTCCGCCTCCTCCAACGCTCCCAAATCCTTCAACACCGAGGCCAAGTTCGATTGTTTTTTTGCAATTTCAGGATGTCCAGCTTCATAGCTTTGTTCATTTAAGGCCAGCGCCGCTCTCAACATCTTTTCCGCCTCTTTCAACTTTCTCAAATCTTTAAGAACCATACCCAAGTTCGATTGACGAATGGCGATTTTTGGATGACCCGCTTCATAGCTTTTCTCATCTGAGGTCAGCGCTGCTCGCAACAGATTCTCTGCCTCTTCCAAATCTCCCAAATCCTTCAACACCAGTGCCAGATTCGATTGACATATGGCTATGGTGGGATGCCCCGCCTCATAACTTTTCTCATCCGAGGCTAGCGCCCCTCGAAACAGAGCTCGTGCCTCTTCCAATTCTCCCAAGTCATGAAGTACCGCCGCCAGGTTTGATTGAATACCGGCGATTTCGGGATGCCCTTCTTCATAGCTGTTCTCAGCAGTGGCCAGGGCCGCTCGTAATAGTTTCTCAGCCTCTTCCAACTCTCCCAAATCCTGAAGCACCAACGCCAGATTCGATTGACGAAAGGCTACGGTGGGATGCCCCGCTCCATAGCTTTTCTCAGTTGAGACTAGCGAGGCTTGCAACAGTTTCAGTGCCTCTTTCAACTCGCCTAAATC
>JBGTRP010000273.1:0-8337 GCA_041940685.1 Acanthopleuribacteraceae bacterium | reverse complement strand
ATCTGAGAATCGATTGCGGTCGCGGACAAACCAAAGCAACAGGAACAGGGGCCAAAGCGGTATGGTGGCCAGAAAAGCGGGGAACTGCAAGGCGGATTTGGCGCTATTCTGAAAATAGTCTCGAAAATGATCGAACCCCCAGGCAACCAGTGGGATTTGGAGGACAATTAAAGGTATGACCCACCAAACAAAGGTTCGGTCCCATCGATGCTTGTAGAACCAATCGCTGATGCTTATTTGGTCCCGGCTGCACTCTTTGTGGGCCAATAAGAAATGGTTCCCAAAATGGAATACGGTAAGGGAAAGAGCAGCACTGGGGAACTGTAACCACAAAATCCCCAATTGAAAGAATATACAGAGGAGAAAGAGGTCGCCGAGGGATATGAACCAAATCCATAAGAGGCCCTTAAAGGGCGCCTGAAGCCAAAGAAGGGTTTTATTCATTTTCATAAGACCGAGTATCCAAACGAACCTAGTATGGTTAATCTATCTGCTATTTGCGCCAAATTTTCCCATATTACGCGACCTTACAGAATTTTTTGAAAATATCTCCCCCACTTTTTCCACCTCGGCCAGGAAACATTTCTGTGAATTCTAATTACCTGCCTTGAATTCCGGTTTCTCTGAGAAGCTCCATGAAATTTAGCGGTCGTCTCCGTCATGTTCAATTGCTCTAGCCGAATCTTTGAACGAACGGTGATGGATGGGATGGATCTAAATTTGAAGAACCGGGGCCCCGGCGATTGAGCTTCAGATCCGTTTTGGGTTTAGGTTTTTAGGCTGGGTCCCCTAGTTGCCGCTACCGCTTCCGCCGCCCGTCCCGCCGGGATCGCCGTGACCGGAACCTTCCGAGGGTTGGGTGGTGTCTACACACATATCCATGATGCTTCTCCTTGATTGAGTTTGGGGTTGTTCCAAACAACTCCTGTCTCTCAAGGCGAAGATTTCGGATTTGGGTGTTGCTGAAAGGATCAGCCGCTCCGGAAAGCTTCGGAGTTCTTATCAAAGAAGACCCGTGCCGGTATGAATCGGCGCCAAGCCGGCAATGAAAGGAGAAAGACCGCCTGGGCCTCGCTCAGCATCTGGGTTAAGCGTTGAGGCGGCGCTTTCGGCTACTCGATTCTCACTCGTCCTCGGTGACGGGCGATTCCTCGGACTCTTCCATTGGAGCCGGGGTGGGCGCAATCACGGGAGCCTCTTGGTGGTCTTCCGTGGGCGGCGGCGGTTGTGCGTAGAGCGAAGTTCGCAAGGGAACTATCCAGGGAGATGGCGCGAACGAGCGGCCCACCTTGGTGAGGTCGACGTTTGGGTCGATAAGGGTTTGATAGGGGCGGCCATTCAGGGAACAGGTCGCCTGGCATCGCACCTCTACATTGGGGAAACCCTTCTCGCGGTAGATCTCCGCCAAATGGTGCGCGAACTGTACGATCATATAAGGTCGAGTGGACATTTTTCTGCGCTGCCTGGCCGTGAGGCGTTCGTGTGGATATTCTTTCCAGGAGTTCCCGCTCACGGGGTCCCTGACCTGGAAGACGACATAACCGGCTTTAGAGCGCAGCTTCATATGCCAGGCGAACCGGTGCCCCTCCTCGGTCCAATGAACGCTTCCCGGGTAGAGGAAATGACGGAGTGGCACCAGGATTTGGATCAACGCGAAGGCCGCAATGCAGGTCAAAATGACTTTCTTCTGGGTGGCCGATACCGCTGGAACCGTGAAACCCAGCTTGAGCGGCCAGTTGAAAAAGCGGCGTGGCCAATCGGGTTCAAAGAAAATCATGGTTGCGGCAATCATGAACCAGGGAAAGATGCCGATATCGAATATCCATGAATTCGTCAGGTGAAAGAGCACGGCGGCCACGAAGGCGGGAACACGCGTCCGCTTCCAAAGCAGGAGGGGCGTGATGAATAGATCGAGGAGCAAGCCTCCATAGGAAAAGAGGTAGCCCGCCCAGGGTTCCTCGAACAGCAGGCCTACCTTGAGATGCCCTCCTCCGAGGCTCAGGCTGGAGCGTTCGGCCAGCCAGGAGCGCATGGGTTCGCCCCGCAACCAGTCCGGGTTGATTTTGGCTACGCCCGCGAGAAAATAGACGAGTCCGAGTTGAAAGCGCATCAGGTAGAGGCACCACTTGGGAAGCGCGTTTGAGCGAAGCGCGGGCCTGAACTTGGCGTCGAGGGAGAGATCGCGGTGAAGGGGCATGAAAATCATCAGAAAGGTGATGAGACTGACCAGGTAGTAGTGATTCAGGTATTTTGCCTGTTCCAGTAGAAAAACATAGGTGAAACCGATCCAAAACAAACCCATGCTGAACCGGTAGGCCAAGCCGACCGTGACCATGATCGCCAAAACGAGCATCACCACAAAATGCCAAACCATTCCGTTGCCCGGCCAGGGCCGGACCCAGTCGAAGCCGTAATAGGTAAAGTTGAATGACGGCTCCATGTACAATTTGCTGATGGTGTTGCCATCCAGGTAACGCCAGCAACTCCAGATCAGAATCGCGCCCACCAGGATTCGAAAGGCGGTCATGGACGCGTTATCTACCGGCTCGAAAAGGGTTTGAGCATGACGACGGAGCTTAACCGAAATAATAAATCACCACTTGAAATAAGCTGGACCCGCAATGGTTTGTTTAGGCAGCGCGGTTAACTGGAACGGGGGTTGCCGCAGAAGGGAACGAGCCCGGCCCGCGCCGGGCCCGCCTTGGAATGGATCCCCTTCAGCGGGATCGTGATTGAAGGCAATGGGACGGAAATTGGCTGATTGATCCTTGATTCCCGATCTCTTTTCACCACGGAAGGCCGGCCCCGCGCATTCTAGCAAAGGTTGGGCGTCCCGCGGTATTCCGATCAGGGATCAATGGCAGTGCCAGTAACCGTGGGTATGGTAGCCATAATGTCCATGACAGTGGCTGTAGGTGGCATGAAAATGCCGGCCGTATCTGCCGCGACAGGGATCGTTGTTGTCGTCGTCATCGTCATCGTCGTCGTCATCGTCATCATCGGACAGAGCAACGATCAGACCACCAACGGCGGCTGCCGCCCCAACGACGCCGGCCCATGCGCCCACGACCGCGCAATCCACGCCAAAGATCACCGCCCGGTTATTGAGGTGATTCACGTTCTCCTTGGCGCCAAGGTCGCAGGCCTGGATACCGTCGGCATTACTGATGGAAATCGATCCTTCCAATTGAACATCGCCATTGTGATCGTAGAAGGTGAGGAACCCCTCGGTTCCCATATCTTCTATGGTGGCGGTGCCCACGAAGTCAAAAGCCTCGCGGTTCCAGACATTGAAGAAGGTAATGCCGGGAAGCGTTTCCGTCGGCCGAAGCTCCAATGGGGATGTTAAGGCGACGTGGCCATTATGATTGGTTTTGTCCGTGGCGTCATAGCCGACCAAGGTCCCCTCGCTATCTAGGGTGGCCTCGAGACTCATATCGCCATCCACGGATGTAAACGAAAACATGGGCGCATCTTTAATTACGGGACACTCCTCCGTGGGCGCCTCGGAATCTATTTTGGTTTTGTGTTGATGGTCTTCGTGGGCCAATGCCGAATATACCATGGCCCCACACAGCAAAAGAGCGGTGGTTCGCTTCATGATTTCTCCTAAAAAATGGGTTGTGCCTCTTTTAATAACAAATCAGTGACAAACTTGTAAACAGGAAAATAATGCAAATGTGATTAAAAATAGTGAACGAGTTACAAAACATGAAGCATGAGATAAAGGAAGAACATAATTTATTGCTGTTCAATTTAAAATTCGCTCTTTAATAAAAGGCGTTCAAGGATTTAAAAGAGGATGGCCTGCTGGGGGTCTGGTTCTCCTGGCCGCGGTCAGGGTGGGGCGCTGCCGCAGATCCTGCCCTTGCCTCGGAACTCGCTTCCCTTTATTGCGGTTGCTTGGCCGAATTTGTGGCGTGGCCGACCCCCAGTTGGCTTCGAAACCCGATCCGGCCGGGTCTATTTGGCACGAATAAAAAAATGGGAAATTTGTGTAAGAAATCGGGAGGCTCCTGCGTCAGGGGTGTAGAAGGCATGAGCCGAGGCCGGGACTTCCAGCCCGCGGGGCGTACAATGGAAGCCGGCAGTTCTTTCTAAGGATGTTCCCTTTTGATGAAATCCGACAAACTTTCCGATTTGGCCGCAAATCACGGCCGCATGGTGTTCCACACCGCCTACCGGGTGCTGGGCAATGTCGAGGCCGCCGAGGATGTATTGCAGGATGTCTTTCTCAAGCTCCTGAAGAATCGCGGCCGCCCGTCCCGTTCAGCGGCGATTGAGGATTGGGGCGCTTACCTGCGGGTGCTGGCCACCCGACGCGCCATCGATCTCACTCGGCGGAAGGCCACCCTTTCCCTGGACCGTGAGGACGGTTCGGTGGATTTGCGGCTGCAGGATAGCGGTTTGCAACCGGACGCCGCGCTCGCGCGCCGGCAAAAAGCGCGCGAATTGCGCATCGCCCTGCGTTCCTTGCCGCCTCGCGATGCCGAGCTCTTCGTGCTGCGCTACTTCGAGGACCTGTCCTACGCGGAGTTGGCGCGGCATCTGAAGCTCAGCCAGAACCAGGTGGGCGTTCTGCTTCACAGGGCGCGCGGACGCTTGCGCGCTGTGCTGGAAACCGGTTCGCAATCCCCGGAAACTGTTGTCGGGAAATCAAATAAAACACGCGCCATGGAGGAGTTGACATGAAAGACGAACAACATCATGAACGGCTACCCCAACCCGAGGAACAGGATGCAACATTCCTTTCGACCTGGGTACAGGCCGCGCGGGAGGACGTCCCCGACGAGAGGGATTGGCAACATGCCCGAACCAAGCTTTTGCAAAGCCTAGAGCAAACATCGTCAAGGAGGACGCCCATGTTACATGTCATTCACTACGCCGCCAGACATCGCTGGCTAACCGCGGCGGCATTGGCCGCCCTGTTTTTCAGCATCCTGATCGGATTCAATCCCTGGAGCAGGAGCCTTGCCCTATCCAAGGTGATCCAGCAAATTCGCGAAATCCGCGCCTACACCACCAAAACGACCTACTCCCTGGAAGATGGCGAAATCTTCACCATCGAAACCATGTATTTGGCCCCCGGCAAATGGCGCATGGAGAATATCGGCGGAAATGTGCATATTATCGACCTGGATCAGGGCGTCATGCTCAACCTTTTTCCCCGGCCGAGAATGGCGATGTTGCTGCCCATCGGCGAGCAAAAGGTTTCCGAACGTCTGGAGCATATGTGGCTGGAGAAACTGCGCGATTTCGAGGGCCAGGCGGATGAGGCCCTGCCGGGCAAAATGGTGAACGGCCAGTTCTGCTCGGGTTTCCTGTTGCGCCGTCCTGACCATGAGTTGACGATTTGGGCCGCGCGCGACACGGGCCTGCCGGTACGCCTGGAAGTGGATATCGTCGGACCCATGAATACGCGTCTGGAAGTGGATGTGGACTACCCCGACACCCTGGACCCCGAGCTGTTCAGCCTGGAAATCCCCGAGGGATACCAAATGATGGAGGGCCAGCCCGAGGAGGACCCACAATAATCTGATGTTTCCTTGGTTGCCCGTATCCAGCTCTCGTCGGATATTGTGCCAGCCATTAACCTTTCGAAAGTAGTGGCCGCCAACGCTCTTGGCTGAGGAGTGTTGGCGGCCAAAGTCCGGATAGGGGTCTCCAAATGCTTCTCGCGCTTTCTACCTTAAATCGATCACCCCGATGCCGTCCCTGAATTCTATTGGCGTGCCCCAAGGCTTGGAGAGCTCGGCCAGCTCTCCGATAATGGTCCGCGCCTCCTCACCCTTGGCCAGCAGCGGATTGCCGCGCATGTGACGGGGCAGACCAAAGCCGTGCGTGATGGGGAACAACTCCACACGAGTGAGGCTTTCGTCCTCGAACTGGAGTCTGGGGATGACGGAACGCCAGAACCGGATATCCTTGTCGAAAAGCGAAAGCTTGTCGAAGAGCTTGCTTCCGTCCAGGGTGTTGGGGTCCAAACCATGGGTGGCCAGCAACTCAGCGGGAAAGACTTCCGTGCTGCCCACGTGGAAAATGGCGTTGCCTAGGCTATAGAAAATGGGTTTGCCCTGGTAGATTTCGATGCCGCGTAGTCGATGGGGCCCGGAAACCGCGAATGCGGCAGCGCCCGAATCGATGCACTGCCGCGCCAAGGGCGGTAGAAAACGAGGAGGGGTTTCGAAATTTTGATAAGCCTCATGGGAGTGAATGGCCGCGAGGGTGATGCGGGCGTTGGCGCGGGAAATGGCGACGCCTTGCAGGATGCGGTCCACATCCGCCTGGCGCGCATTCATCTGGATGCCCACGCCTTTATCGGTGGCGGTCACGCTGAAGGAATCGACGGGGATGACCTCGGCCTCATCCATATCCGGCGGCATGTATTCTCCGTAGCCCATCAATTCCGCGAACTCGCGGTTGAGTTGTCTGAAACGCTCGAACAGCTCTCGTTCGACCTCCATCACATAGTCCACGTTCAGCGGCTGCAGCCCCGGTCTGCCACGGAGCAGGGGATGAGCGGGCGCGGCCTCATGACCGGGCGTGTAGGTGGAAGCGAAGGAAACCAGACCCACCCGCCCTCCGGGTCCATCGTAGTAGGCGGGCCGCGAGGCTTGGGCAAGGTCCGCGCCAGCGCCCGCGTGGCGGATTCCCACCCGATCGAGGTGTTTTACCGTCTCGAACAGGCCATCCTCGCCAAAATCCATAATGTGATTGTTGGCCAGACCCACGATATCCACCCCTAGCCAGGCGAGCTCATCCGCGGCCCAGGGCGGACTGTAGGAATGGGGATCGCCACCCTTGCTGGCCGGGTGAAGGCCGCGCGTTTCCGCGATCACAATCTCGCAATTGGCCCAAGTACAGTCCGCCTCCCGCAAAATGGCCGCCATTTCCAGCAGGGCGGGGTCCCGCAAATCGCGCATTCTGCGGAACAGCAGGCAATCGCCCAGCAGGCAAAGGGAGGTGTGTTTGGAAATGCCGCCGCCGATCTTAGCCAGCAGCGGGCTCAGGCCCGTGAGGCCGGCCACACCTCCCAGGAACCCCAAGAAACTGCGGCGTTCCATCCTTTCCAACTTTCGCTTCATCTCTTTCATGACATTTTCCTCCTTTTCCGGCCCGGTGAATTTCCATTGCCGCGCGACACGTCTCCCGGATCTCTCCGATCTGGGGATGCGTCGCTTCCCGACCGCCACCACCGGGTTTCTGTAGGGATTTCTATATATGGAGTATACGATTGGGGTGAGGCCGATGGTGCTCCACAAGGCCGCCGAGGCGGATCGCTTCCGAAAACTTTTTCCGAAAACTGAAATGTCTGGAACGCGGGGGTCTATTTTCCGTACAATTCCGGAGCGGGAATATTTTCCCCTACACTTTTGACGGGAGGGCGCGGGTGTCGGAGTTAACCCTGGTCATTGGCAATAAGAATTATTCCAGTTGGTCCCTACGCGCCTGGCTGTTTCTGAAACAGGTCGGGGTTACCTTCTGTGAGCACCGCATTCCCATGGATACCGAGCGCTGGCAACGGGAAATAGGACAGTATTCGCCCTCCCGGCGTGTGCCCGTGCTGCGCCACGGGAGTCAGGTCGTATGGGATTCCTTGGCAATTTGCGAATACGTGAACGAAAGGTTCGCCGACGGTAAGGGATGGCCCGAGGAGGTGGAGCGGAGGGCCCATGCGCGAAGCATCAGCGCGGAAATGCACTCGGGTTTCCCCCACCTGCGTGGCGAGTTGCCCATGAACTGCCGCGCCCATTTGCCAGGTTTGCCCATCTCGGAGGCTGCCGGGGCCGATGTGCGCCGCGTGCTGGAAATCTGGCGTGCTTGCAGGGAGCGCTATGCCGGGTTGGGCCCCTACCTCTTCGGTGATTTTTCCATTGCGGACGCTATGTTCGCACCGGTGGTCATGCGTTTCCGCACCTATGAGCCTGCAGTGGGTCCTCTTGAGACGGCTTATATGGAGTCCATGATGGCTTTGCCGGCCCTGACAGAGTGGCTGGACGCGGCCCGTGCGGAAAAAGAAATCATCGAGGCGGAGGAAAGACAGCCCGCGGGTAAAAAGAAGCCCTGATCCCGTGGGGAACCCATGCCGCAACCGACCGAATGATTTCCGTGTTCCTAAGGAATTTTCGTGAAAATTTTGTCAGCTTGCAGATGAGATTTCCACAGGCAGGCCGGGAGAGCCGTCGAAGTTGTAGCGCTTCCAAGGGATTTCGCGATTTTTCTTCGTCGGGCTCCTATCCTGAACCTTGACAAGGGTTTTTTGGATGCAGCCGATTGTGTGAATTCCGTTAGTTGTGTATGGGAATCAAGCACTTTGGCCGATTTCCACCGGCTTTT
>JBGTRP010000272.1:0-8429 GCA_041940685.1 Acanthopleuribacteraceae bacterium | reverse complement strand
TTCCCGAGGCCCAGTTGGACCGCTTCCTCTTCCGTATCGATGTGGATTACCCCGGCCACCACCAGGAAATCGATATGGTGATGAGCACTACCGCGCGCGAACCTCATGCCATCAACCCGGTTTACACCAAGGAACGGCTGCTGGCTCACCAGGCTCTGGTGCGGCAGATCCCCGCGGGAGAAACGATTGTCAATTACGCGGTTTCACTGGTGCGCGCGACGCGGCCCAAGGTCGAGAGCAGTTCCGCCTTCGCCAATGAAAATATTCGCTGGGGCGCGGGTCCGCGCGCCTCGCAATCGCTCATCCTGGCCGGCAAGGCGCGCGCCTTGCTCGACGGCAGGTTCGCGGTGGAAAAAGAAGATGTCGATGCGCTGGCCTTGCCGATTTTGGTGCATCGCATCATGCCCACCTTCCAGGCCGAGGCCGAGGGCACCAGCACCGCGGAAATCATCCGCCACTGCCTGGAAACCGTAAAGGTCTAATTCCAAGCCGCGAGCCGGAAAGGAGAATGGACGGCCGAGAGGTTATCAGACCGGCTTTTGAAAACACGCTTTCAGCCGGTCGACCCAACGGCCCAGGGCCGCGCCATCCACGAAGAGGTGGTTGACCTGAATCCCCACCGGTGCGAACCAGCGTTCCCCCTCTCGGAAAAATTGACCGAAGGTCACCTTGGGCTCGGAGTCTTTCGCGCGATCGGAGGGCACATGCGTCAGGGCGGTGAAGGGCACACCCGGCAACGCGGAAAAAAATAAAAAGTTGTTGTGGTCCGGAAACTCATTCAAATTGATTTCTACTCGAGCCCGCTCCAAAATGGGTCCCGCCTCCTCGTTGAAGGCCCTCGGGTCTTCCCGGTAAGGCGTCACGGCGAAGGTGTATAACCCGTCCTTGCCGGTCACGATCATGCTGGGATGCAGACAATCATAGAGTACGATTCTGTCCTCCTGAAAACGGTAGCGGAAATCTTCCAGTTCCTGGGTAGCCTTGGTGAAGAAATAACAAAGATTGAGGTAAACCGAATAACCGGCATCCCGTGCAAAGACGCGCACCTCGGTGATATCCAGGTTGAAGGTGAACCCGTAGAAGGGGTAGCGGTAATCCCTGTAGAAATCCAAATGCGTTTGCCGGTAGTAGGCGTGAACCTCTTTAAAATTCATATTCATAGGTTCGGGAGCCTTGCGCTTCACCCTATTGCCTCCTCGCCTCCAACCCTTCAGAAAGTCGGCGTCTCGAAAACCCCATCAGGAATCCAAAGCCGCGAGAACTTCCGCCACCTTGGATGGGTGTCGCGCGCAAAAATCAGGCCGCTCAGACCAGGCGTCGGGACCCTGAGCCCCGTCGAAAGCCGCCCCGATGGCGAACACCTCAAGGTCGACTCCCCGCTCCCGCAGCTCCGCCCGCGCGGCTTGGGCGCAACGCATGTCCGTATCGTGGTCGCCCACGTAAGCCACCCGCCCGGTTTGCTCTCCGCCCGTCAACCGTTCCAGGCAGGCCAAAAGGCCATGAGGATCTGGTTTCTGTCGATTGGAGGGCACCTCCTCATATCCCACGATCATGTCGAACCATTGATCCAGTCCCAAATGCGCGAGGGTGCGCCGGATGTTTTGGCGGCAATTTTGGGAGACGATCCCCTGGGGAATATCTTCAAAGGTAGCCAAGGCCTCCGCGATCCCCTCAAAAACCGGAACCGGGGTTGGGTCCTCCGCATGGAAGACGCTCCAAAGTGCGCCCGCCCGTTCCGTATCCTTCTCGCTCAATTGGAACTCGCAACGGTACAATTCCCGCCAATTGGAGGATCGCATGATCGCCTCCCGGTAATGGGCGACCGAGTTCAGCGCGGGCCAATGGTTGCTTGGCCTTCCCGTTACCTCGCGCAGAATGCGGGCGGTAACGGCTAAGTTTTTGGGCAGCGTATCCACCAGGGTTCCGTCAAAATCCCAGATCACCGCCCGCAACCGATTCTTCATAGACGCCAATACCTCCCCGGTCGAAAGGTGTCGGAAGGGCGGGCCTTCAGACCCGCGCCATCCCGATTTTGTCACCAGCGCCCCTTGAGACCCAACTGGATCTGACGCGGGCTGCCGGCGCCGCTTTGCACGGTTCCATCGAAGTTGAAAATCAGGTTGGTGACCGCGGGCCGCAACAGGTTCTTGCTATTGGCCAGGTTGAAAATCTCCAGCACGGGTTCAAAACTGGCGTTGCCCCATTTGAAATTACGCGAGATGCGTAGGTCAATGGAGGAGAACTGGTTGTCCTTGCGGCCCAAATTGCGGCGGGTAATCGTGCCATCGGCGTTGATGCGGTCGCTGGGCGCATTGGCGTCCTCTCCGGTTTCGGTAATGGATTTGGGTTGCGCGGAGCGATAGGAATAGCGGGTATTCACCTGAATGCCGTAAGGCGCATCCCAGTGGATCCAGGCATTGGCGCGGTGGCGTTGGTCACGGTCGGAAAGCCCCCACTCGGCGTCCAAATCGGTTACACGGGCATAGCGGTAGGTGAAGGGATCGCGTTCATTGTCGTCATGGGATTTGTCCTTGGAATAGGTGTAGTTGGCCTGAAACTGGAATCCTCTGGACATTCGCTTCGACATGGAGACGGTGTAGCCCCGATACAGGCTCTCGCCCGTGGACTCCATGGATGTGAGGTTTCCGATGCCGTTGCCGCCATCGGGCCCCAGGCCCGAGGACCAGGGCGAACCCAACAGCGCATCGTTGCGGTTGATGAAGCGGGTTTGGTTTTCGCCCTTGGCGTAAACATACTTGATGCTTCCCCTCAGGTCCGGACTGAGCTGGCGCTCATAGGAAAAACTGGCGGTAGTGGTGCGAGGATTCTGAAAGGACGCGCTGGTAACGAAAACATCGGGATTTACCGGGTCGCCCACCTCGGATTGGGGAATCAGGTCGGGATAGGCGGGCACCGGCCCCAGAAAAGGCGCCGCCGCGCTGCTGCGGAACAGGGATTGTCCGCGGCTGCCGTTGGTGCTGCGGGTGGAGGCGAAGTTCAGACCCGGCACACGCGAGTAGTACACGCCCGCGCTGGCCCGCATCACGGACTTGCCCTCGCCTTCCGGGTCCCAGGCCACCGCGAACCGCGGTTGCCACATATTGTAATCATCGGGAATCGTGCCATTGGAGGGGAACAACTGACCGTTGCTGACCTGGCCGATGAAGTCCGCGAAGAATACATCTTCCGGTGGGGTAATGACCTCCGGATTGTCCTGGGCTTCCCAGCGCAAACCGTACTGAACCACCAAATTGTCGCGCGGCTCCCATTGATCCTGAATGAAGATGGCCGGTTCGAAGGTCTCCAGGGTCTGGGTGCCGGCATCCGCCGCGGTCAGATTCCCCACGCCCACCTGTTGCAGGTAGAACAGCACGGGCCCCACGGGGTCGGTTCCCTCCGGGCAGGTTCCGGTTTCCGAGGTGCTTCCGTCAGAGCATTCCACGTAATTGGGATTGCGCGCGAAGTTCAAAAAACCGTCCGTCGAGCCGAAAATATAGCGGCCGTTGGCAAAACCCACGAAGGTTTGCGCGGCGCGGGTGAGGTTGACCTCAATTCCCGCCTTGATCAGGTGGGAGCCCTTGACAATGGAGAGGTTGTTGTTAATTTGAGCCCGCGTATCGTGGTAGGAAACCGGAATAAAAAACGGCATGCCGAACCGGTAACTGTTCACGAAGTCAAAAGCCGTATCCGGCAGAGGCCGATTTTGTCCCGCGATGAGAGGTCCATTGTAGGGACGCGGCCGGTTCTCCCTGCCGTACTGGAAGCGCAGCTCGTTGATGAAGCTATCGGAGAGATAGGAGTTCAGAGCGCCGCTGATGGACCAGCTATCGTCGAGTTCATCGGCATTGGCGCTGACGCCCCAGGAATCCACGTCGAAGGTTCCGTTCTTTTGTTCGGAATCCGTTGCGTTCAAACGCAGGGTCAACTGGTGGTTGGGGTTGAGGTTGAAATCTAACTTCAGCGAAAGGGCCCAGGCATCGTCGGTTCGTTCAATCGGTCCGTTCTCATTGGGAATACCGATGCTTTCGAAGTACTCCACCAACCGGGGTTCAATGCGGTCAGGGTTGGTTTGTTTGGTTGAGCGGCCCCGCTGGAAGTCCGCGGTGGCAAAGTAAAAAACCTTGTCCTTGATGATGGGGCCGCCCGCGGTGAAACCGATCTGCTGCTGCTCGAAATCGAAGCGGTCGGCCTTGGTGCCGTCCGGGTTCTCGGCCTTGGAGTTGAGGTTGTCTTCCTTGTAAAACAGATGGGCGGTGCCGCTGTAGTCGTTGGTGCCCGACTTGGTAATGACGTTGATGAAGCCGCCGGAGGAGCGGCCGTACTCCGCCGGAGCTCCCTCACTGACCACGACGACCTCTTGCACCGCGTCGAGGTTAAAGGTGAAGGCCGGACGCTGCCCGCCCCGCTGCTCGCCGAAAAAGGGGTTGTTGAAGTCCGCGCCATCCAGGGCGATATTGTTGTTGATGCCCTTTTGACCGTTGATGGTGATTTCGTCGCCGTCCGGGCCCTGAACGATAGAAACCGAGGGGGTGAGGGTCAGGAAATCTAAAAAGTTGCGGCCGTTATTGGGAAGGCCCTCGATGGATATTTCATCGATTTGGGTTGAGCTCTCGGTCTTGCTGGTTTCCACCAGCGGACTCTCCGCTTTGACCACGATCTCCTCACTTACCGAGGAGGGTTTGAGGACCAGGTCCAGGTCGATGGTTCGTCCCACGGTCAGTTGCAGGCCGTCGCGAACCACCGTGGCAAAACCATCCAGGGAGGCCCGCACGCGGTAGGGGCCAAGCGGCAGCAGCAGACCGCGAAAGCGGCCCTCCGCATCGGTCACCAGGCTAATTTCGAAATTGGTAGCCGTGTTGAGGATAACGACCACCGCGCCGGGCAAAGGCGACCCGGCCTCATCGGTGACCTGTCCTTGAATTACGCCGGTGGTTGCCTGAGACTGAGCCCATGCCAAACCGGCCGAAAACAGTAGAAAAAATGCCGCTATACAACCCTTTCTCATGCGAATCCCCTCCATCATCTGATTCTTGCTTAACTCCTCCATGGACGATGCGTGGTTCTGAATGCAATCGCTCATGAAATGCTGATACTGGAAAGCTCTATTTGAATCAAATATCGAACCCGAAGAAATTGCAAGAAGAAAAATCATGCCTCCCTGTCTTTGCTCGGATTGTAACTATTTTCTAACCAACGCCCCAGACCCGGCGCGCGGAAATGCGCGCCCCTCCTATCTACGATTTCCCTGCAAAGGAATTCGCGCGCGATCCGGATCGACAAAAAGCGCGTAAAATCAATGAAGGGAGCGGCTCAGCCGCGCTCCCGCACCCTCTCCGTCCAATGAGTTCATGGCCCGCGACAGGAGTTTTCCCGCGATGTATATACCCAAGGCGTTTCACGAGGAGAATCGGGAGCTGTTGCATGACCTGATCCGCAACTACAATTTCGCCACCCTGGTCTCTTTTGGCGATGGCATGCCCCATGCCTCTCATCTTCCCTTCCTGTTGGACCCGGAACGCGGCGCAAATGGAACCTTAATCGCCCACATGGCCCGCGCCAACAATCAGTGGCGCGGTTTCACGGATGGGCAGCAGGTGCTGGCCATCTTTCAAGGGCCCCATGCCTACATTTCTCCGAGTTGGTATCGCGATCAAGTAACCGTGCCCACCTGGAACTACGCGGTGGTGCATGCCTATGGCCGCCCGGTGCTGCTGGAGGACCCGGTTCGGCTTCGCGCGATGATGACCCGCCTGGTATCGCGGCATGAATCGGGAAACCCGAGGCCCTGGTCGCTGGAGACCGCGGAACCCATCATGGACCAGCAACTCAAGGCCATCGTCGGTTTCGAAATTCCCATCGCCAAAATCGAGGGGAAGTTCAAATTCAATCAAAACCGGCCCACCGCCGACCGCCAGGGCGTCATCGAGGCGCTGCAAGGCTCGCGCAACCCACTGGAACAGGGTGTGGCGGAAATCATGAAAGCGCACCTGGATTAAGGGTCGGCCAGGCGCACTTCCTTCAACTTGATGTCCAGCTTGCCGACCACCTTGGCCTTTCCGCTGATGCGCAGAGGCACACGGCTCTCCGTGTCGAGATAGACGCGCAAATCGCCCTCCAACCCCATCATTTCCATGGGTTCGGCCTCGTCGTCGGCATGCATGCTCTTCCCGCGAAGCTGGATCACCAGAGCGTCAAGAATTTCATCGCGCTCCCGAGACTCCTCTCCCCTAACTTCACGGTAACGAACCCGGATACGAGCCAAACCGGAGACCCGCGCGGTTACCCACAACCACCCGTCTCCGGAATACAGCGGCAACCGAATTTCATCGCCCCTCTCGCTCAGAGTCGAAGCGGAGAGCAGGTAGAGCAGCGCATTGGCCTGGTTGCGGCCGCGTTCCACGGCAACCGGAAGGGCCGCTGCCGATTCGGCAACCCGGCTCCAGGATTCCGGCGCCTCGACATCCTCGCCCTCGGCCGGCGCGCTCCTGCGGATGCGGACACCCTCCCCGTCGAAGGCATAGTCCTTGGCATAGTGTTTCCGGCCCGAATAGCTTCGCCTTGAGGAAGAAGCCGTACCGGAAACGGGGTTGAAGCAGATTTTTTCATGCGTGGCCAAACCCAAAAAACGCGATTCCAAGGTCAAAACCGCGCCAGGACCAGGAGGCTCTGCATCGGATGGGGTCGCGGTATCCGATGATGCTTCCTCCTGCCCCAAGGCAAGCTCTACTTGGGTCCGCGCCTTGATTCCCCAGGCGGATGCGGTCAGCTCCAGCCGCGTCCAGCCTACTTTTTCAGGTTCAAAAACCAGCTCCGGCGGTTCCACGCCCTCACCTCCCGCGCTGGCGAAGGTAGACCAAATTCCCAAAAAGAGCGCGAACAGGCGCGCGGACCTACTCGCCTCAACCTCCATTGCCCCGCGTATTCTCCGCGGAAACCGCCCAACTTTCCCGTACAATGACGGTTCAGGGCGGCGAGGGGTCTGTCGGCCAGCCGCTCTTACAACAAAATGTAAAAAAATTAACATTTAGAAAACCATTTCCGCTTTTTTAACGTCAAGAACATTGAATCGCGTTTTCGATTTCAATCAGACTGGGTAGATTCCACCATATCTCCACGAGGTTAGCGTTGTATGTCCAAATTTTGTTTCGCCATACTTTTGACGATACTTTTCTTCCATTTCAAGGTTTTCAGCCAGGAGAGTCCGGCAGACGGGGAACCGGCAGCCAAACCAACGCCTAAAAGTTATAGCATTTCGCGTGCCGAAAGCGCGATTCAGGTGGATGGCGTTCTCGATGAAGCGGTCTGGCGGAATGCCCAGATCATCGAGCTGAACTACGAGTGGTTCCCCGGCGACAACATCCCGGCCGTGGTGAAAACCGAATGCCTGGTGGCCTACGACCAAAAAAATCTCTACGTGGGATTCCGCGCCCATGACCCCGATCCTAGCAAGATACGCGCGCATTACGCGGACCGCGACACCCCATTTTTGGACGATACGGTGGGCTTCACCATCGATACCTTCAACGACAACCGGCGCGGGTTTCAGTTCCGCATCAACGCGTTGGGCGTACAGATGGAGGCGGTCAACAGCGATGTCAACGGCTCCGAGGATTGGGCCTGGGACGCCATTTGGGATTCCGCGGGCAAGATCACGGATTTCGGCTATGTGGTAGAGGTGGCCCTGCCCTTCAACCAATTGCGTTTTCCCAACTCGGGCGACCCGCAAACCTGGGGGTTCCTGGCCATGCGCGACTACCCGCGTACGGTCCGTCATCGCTTGCGCTCCGCCTATTTGGACCGCGACAAGGATTGTTTCATTTGCCAATTGGAGCCCCTGACCGGACTCAGCGGCATGAAGCCCGGCCTCAACCTGCAGTTCACCCCCACCCTCACCGGGCAGCGCACCGACACACGTCCGGATTTTCCCGATGGACCGCTGGTCTCCGGCGATGAGGAAACGGATCTCGGCGCCACGGTTCGCTGGAGCGTCACACCGAACGCGACACTGAACGCGGCCATTAACCCGGACTTCTCGCAGGTGGAGGCCGATGTGGCCCAGCTCAATGTCAACGAGCGCTTCGCCCTGTTTTTCCCGGAGAAGCGCCCCTTCTTCCTGGAAGGCAGCGACTTCTTCAATTCGCCCCTGAACGTGGTCTTCTCCCGTACCGTGGCCGACCCTTCCGCTGGCGTCAAGTACACCTCCAAGCAGGGTAAAAACGCGCTCGGCGTGTTCTACGCACGGGACAAATTGAACAATCTCACCTTTCCCTCCAACCAGCGCTCCAGCTTCACCTCGGTGGACGAGGATCTCGACAGCGGGGTCTTGCGCTACCGCCGCGACATCGGCGCCAACTCCAACCTGGGCCTGATGTACACCTCGCGCTCGGGTGAGGATTACCACAACCGGGTCGCGGGCGTGGACGGCTTCG
>JBGTRP010000271.1:0-8473 GCA_041940685.1 Acanthopleuribacteraceae bacterium | reverse complement strand
TGAGATCATGACTCGAATCTTGATTTTTCGGCCAGTTTGAGCCTCGCGGTCCTCGTAAACCTCGTAATCGCCCTTGAGGAACCGCTCGGGCTGACCCTCGAATTGAAAAGGGCTGAGCGCGATGGCGGAGTGCTTCTGCAAATCCGGCTTGTCCTCCTTCGTGAAGGCCTGGCAAAGCTGGGCTGAGATCAGCAGGAAGCAGAGTAGGGGCACGGACCGGGCGATAGTGGACAATGGTTTTCCCGGAGAAAAAAGGCTTGGCTTGGACATGCGGCGCTCCTTGGAATCTGGTTCTTTGAGGGTGATTCTCGGGGAAGGTGGCTATGGCGGACCTTCCGGCGGTTTTTTGGGTTGAAATGAAAGCGTTCGAAAGGCTTCGGTTTTCCTATTCGGGTCGGCGCTGGTTTTTCGGTCGAATGCGCGGGCAAGGCTGTTTCCCGCGGTGTCTTCCAAAATGACAGCGACCCGTATCTCATGCTCGCCCTCCCGCCAAGGTTCCGATGGCCAAAAGAGCCAACATGTCTCCCGTTTCTCCACCCGGATTTCTCCCTCCACCACCTTTCCCGAGTGATCGTGAACCTGTAAAACCCGGTGCAACATGCCGTGATCCATGGATTCAGGGAATAAAAGCTTCAACGGCTGCTTGCTCTCCACGGGCGGCGCTTCCAGTCGCCAGTTGGATAGATCGGGAGAGGTTCGATCGGATGCGGTTACCCGGTAGGTTTTGCGGAAGGATGCGGATAAGGGCGCGCCGCGGGCGTCTTCCCATGCCGCATCGATGGCGAGGCTGACCGTTTGACCTTCTTTCAGGGGCGGACCCATCTCCTCATGAGGCTTGAGGCCGCGCTTGATGCGGCCCGGATCCAGAAGCAAGGTGAGCCGTCGTTTGGAGGCGTCCCAAAGCTCGGGCTCAATTTTCAAATAGGCCGCCGGCAACCTCTTACCGTTCTCATCCTGCAATTGAATATGGCGGTAGACGCCACCGGCGGTCATGGGCTCACTGAAGTGGATGTAAAATTTCAACAGGTTCTCGGGTATTTTCGGCCCGCTGGGATAAACCGCCAGAACGCGGGCTCGGGATTCGGGCCGGCTTTTCGCATCCAGGGTGAACGAGGCGGAAACAGGCGCGGAATTTTGGCCCATGACCAGGGACGGGACGGCCAAGTGAAGCGCCGCGGGTTCGAAGCGGACAAAATAGGTCAATCCCTTTTCCAACGGGAACCGAGGTTCAAAATAAAGCCGTGTTCCTTGGATACGGTAGGTTCCCAGCATCGCGGGAAGTTTTCCATTGCCGTGGGGAGCGGGCGGATGGGTGAAAATGCCAAAAATCCTGCTCCACCGCTCGGCGGTCAGATCGGCCTCGACCAATTTTTTCATGGCGTTTGGGCTATCGGACTCCAAATGGAAGAACCCGGAGCCCGCATCAAAACCGACCTTCCACGCCGGAGGCTCTTCCGTGGCTCCCCCCGAGGAAAGCAAGGCAATCGCGGGTATCAGCGCGATGTACAACCATCTTCCGTGCGAACGGTTCATAGAAATCCCGTGCTAGCCGCCTTGGCGGTCAATATCTTTACTCTTGTGTGGTGTTTTTAGAGCGCCAAGACGGCAGTTGCAAGTACCAAGATTTAAGCTGCAAGCGGGAGCAAAGCAATACCCAGCTTGCGGCTTGGGGCGCCGCCCCGCTAGTTGTCTTCCTGTGGCCCTTTTCAGACTTTCTTAATATACGAACAACCAGTGAAATGGATACCAGGGGCGCTCGCAACGAGGCGTGAACCAAGTTAGGGTCGGGCATTCCTCTCAAACACCACGCGCCCCCCCACGATGGTCATGAGGATGCGGGCGTCCCGAATGGTTGCCGGTTCAATTTGGAAAAGGTCGCGGTCGATGATCGCCACATCCGCCAATTTACCCTTTTGCAGCGATCCCTTGTCCTTTTCCTCGAAGGAGGCGTATGCGGCGCTGATCGTAAAGCCCCGCAGGGCTTCGTCGATCCCAATTTTTTGCTCGGGTACCCAACCGCCCGGGTTTTTTTCGTCCAATGTCCTTCTCGTAACCGCCGCGTAGATGCCCATCAAGGGTTTGGGCGGCGCCACGAACCAGTCGCTGCCAAGGGCGAGCTTTGCATCCGCATCCAGCAGGGCGCGAAAGGCGTAGGTGGTCTTGGCCCGTTCACGGCCGATGACATGCTCGGCCCAGCGGCCGTCATCGATGGCGTGGTAGGGCTGCATGCTGGGTATTACGCCAAGTTTTCCGAAACGGCCGATGTCCGCTGGCGCGATGTGTTGGGCGTGCTCGATGCGGAACCGCCGGTCATGCGGACCATTTTCGGAGGCCACTCTCTCGAAGATATCCAATTGCAGCCGAATGGCGCGGTCGCCGATGGCGTGGACCATCACCTGAAGGCCTGCCTTGTCCGCGCCGGAAACCCATTCGTGGAGCTTTTCTTCCGTGTTCACCAACAGGCCGCGGTCGCCGGGCGTATCGGTAAAAGGCTCCAGAAAGGCCGCGGTATGCGAACCCAACGAACCATCCACAAAGCCCTTCAGGCCGCCAATGCGAAGCCAGGAATCGCCGTATCCCTGCTTGGCGACTCGATCGCGCATGTAGGTCCATGAGGGTAGGGGAACGGCGGCGTAGATGCGGGTCATCAGGCCGCCGCGCTCGCGCGCGCGCTCGAAAACGGCCAGGTCGCTCCAGGAACCCATATTGTGAATCGAGGTGATGCCTTGGGCGGAGACATAGGCCATGGCGGCGGCGAGGGCTTTATCCTTTTGGGCGTCCGAGGGGTCGGGAATCGCCTTGTAGATCAAGGCCATGGCGTTGTCCTTGAGGATGCCCGTGGGTTCGCCATCCGTATCCCGAACGATGGCCCCGCCCTCCATGTCCGGAGTGTCCCGCGTGACGCCCGCGGCCTTCAAGGCAAGGCTGTTGGCCAGGCCCATATGGCCGTCCAGCCGGGTGATCCAGACCGGGTGGTTGGGGGTGACCGCATCGATCCATTCCCGCTCCGGCAAAATTCCACCCCAGGGTGTGTGGTCCCAATCGCCGCCCGTGATCCAGGAGCCCGGCTCCGCTTGCTTGGCGTAGGCCTCGATGCGGGCGATAAAGGCTTCCCGGGTGCCGGCGTCGCGCAGTTGCACGGAAGACAGCCGGAACCCGCCATCGATGAAATGGACATGGGTGTCGATAAAGCCCGGCACAATCAAGCGATCCCTGGCGTCCACGACCCTGGTGTGAGGACCGATTAAGGCTTCCACTCTTTTGGTCGTACCCACCATCAGCAACCGTTCGCCCCGAATCGCTACCGCCTCGGCCCAGGGTTGTTCCGGATTCGCGGTCCACACCCGGCCGTTTCGGATCACCAGGGAAGCGGGCTCGTCCGGCGGGGGCTCCTGCCCGTAAAGGCCGCCGCAAACGAATGCCGCGGCCAACATCAAAATCTGGGGAAAAAAGGCGTATTTGGAGGATGCCCGCATATTGTTTGCCTCCTCATTTTGTGACGAGGTTCCGATTATGGCATGAAAATATTTCCCATGCCTTTTTTGCAATTGCTGTCCGTGAAGAACTTCAAAATTTTTGGTTAAAGGGTGGTGCGCCGGTGGCGGGCGTAATCTCGATAAACTCATGCTCCGTGGCCGCATGGCAGCGGTTACAGCCGTCGATTAGGGAAAGGTATTGGGACTTGAGCGCCGGCATGTCTCGCTTCTCGATTGCCTCGGAAAGCTCTTCCATGATGGGGTCCATAATCACCTTGACCGTGTTGGCGATAGGAAAACCATCATGCGTTTCCACTTCCTTGAGCTCACCCAACGCCTCGCCGATCTCCTCGCCGTAAAAGGAAATCAAGCGCTGATTTCCCGAGTTGGCCGCATAGCCGAGCTTCTGCGAAAACCGCTGCAACTCGCCCATGTGCGCGGCGATCTCCACATCTTCTCCGTGATCTCCATGGGTTTGTTTTGCATTCGTTCTGGAGTTTTGCAGCAACCCTAGGATGGTCAAGAGTGCAAGTCCCGCGAGGCCAATGTATTTCGAAGCCAATTCCCACCTCCGACCCCGGGTTTTTCCCGTGGCCGCGAAAGGGTAGGGAAAACGATCGAGGATAGTCCTGTCCCGATTATAGATGAATATGAGACTGAATCTCAATATCTTTCTGGGGCAGAAGTCTGGCCGGCAGCGGAATTGGACTGTCCGGGTCTTTTGGCCTCGGCCTGGTAGAATATTGCCAGCCCAGGGGAGAGCTTTTCCAAACGAGGTTCGAGTCCGGAGGCGCGAATGGCGTTTTTTCCGCTTTTTTGCTTGTTGATTTCTGGTTTTGCGCGGCCTGATTCCGGGCTGAAGCTGGTAAAACCCGGCGCGGATGCCGCGTTTTATCGGGACCAGTTACGCTATCCTCGCTTCCGCGTGGCCTCGGGGGAAAAGACGGAGGCCGTGGCGGCCTTGTTCGCGGCGGCGGGTCTTGAAGCCCAACCCCAACGAATCTTGATTCGGGTTTTCAAACGCGAAAAAGAACTGGAGTTGTGGGCGTTCAACCCTAGCTCTGAAACCTATCAACGGATCAAGGCATACCCCGTCTGCGCGGTCTCCGGGGTGTTGGGACCGAAGCGGCGCGAGGGCGACCTCCAAATTCCCGAGGGTTTCTATCACATTGATCGGTTCAACCCCGCCAGCAATTTTTACCTCTCCCTGGGTCTCAACTACCCCAATGAATCCGACCGCGTTCTCGGCCACCCGCGAACGCCGGGAAGCGATATTTTTATCCACGGCGCCTGCGTTACCATTGGATGCGTTCCCATTACCGATCCTCTCATCAAAGAGCTCTATCTGATTTGTGTGGCGGCTCGCGCCAATGGCCAAAGGAAGATTCCCGTCCATATTTATCCAGCCAGGCTGAAGCCCGAAAACCTGGCCGACCTCATCCAATCCTTTCCCGAACACGCGGCTTTTTGGGAAAACCTGGCCGAGGGCTATTCCCGTTTCGAGCAAACCAGGCAAATCCCCAGCATACAAATCGACCCGCATGGCAAATACCGCTATCCCTAGCGGGATGCCTCCCAGCCGGCCCAGGTGAACCGAAAATGGGATGTCGGCATCCCTCAGGACACAGAGGTCAGAGATCAGAGGTCTGAAACATTTGATTCTTGCTGATCTCTGAAATCTGCTCTCTGAAAACTGTCGCCTTGGAGTTCCCAAAACACCACACAAGAGTGAAGATTTCGACCGCCAAGGCGACTAGTGGGGTCACGCCTCAGCCGGGGGCGCCCAGCCCATAAAAGCTTGTAGTTTCCGGTTGCGCGGCCCCACGCAACAAGCTCCAGGCTTCAAGCTGCAAACTGGATTTACTTTGCCCCCCGTTGGCATGAGCCCTACACTTGCAACGGTAGCCTTGGCGTTTGAAAAACACCACACAAAATTAAAGATTCTGACCGCCAAGGCGCGTGGCGTAAAGCGGGTGGGCGCGAGCGGAACATTACGGGCCGGCGAAGATTTCGAGGAAGAAAACCAACCGCGAACGATGCGAAATGCTTGAGCAAAAATTTTCCTGTTCCAAATCCGCTGGGCTTTTCAATCTCCAAAAACAAACCCGCCTTGCTCGGAATCCATATCGGCCCTGGCATATGCGGTCCTCTCGCATTTCCCTTGGGTCTCTTCCCTTGGCGTGCCGGAAAAAAATGTCGGCGGAGCGCACTCACCCCCGCTTTGCGGGTTGCGCGGGAGGGCAGGTCCTCCTATACTTCCGCATAGCAATGTTTCATCGGCCCGCGAAGCCTTCGATTACCCAAAATGAGGAAGATAGCGATGTGGATGTTTTTGAAAAGTATAAGTGTGTTGTGGTTCGGAATTGGCGGCATGGTAGCGTTGGCGCAAATTTCTGAGCCTGGTGACAAAAGCGCGGGGGAAATGGAACAAATTCTCCGCCGCGAACAGTGGTTCAACGAGTCCCGCGGGCTCGACAAGGAAACACGGCCCGACCTCAAGCGCCGGGCCGCGATCGAAATTACCAAGAGCATGCTGACCTCGGCGCGCAACCGTGGCAATGGCGCCGCATGGACGGAAATGGGGCCCAGTCCCATGACCATGCTTTCCTGGGTGATGGGGCCCGTGGCCGGCAGGGTGGCCGCGGTTGCGGTAAACCCCAATGACGTGGATGAGGTTTACATTGGCGCGGCTTCCGGCGGACTGTGGAAAACCACCGATGGCGGCACCAGTTGGACCTCGCTCTTCGATGAGATTGGCACCCAAACCATCGGTTCGGTGTTTATCGATCCCTCGGATACGGATACGGTTTGGGTCGGCACCGGGGAACAGCGCCAGAGTTGCCTGAGTTACTTCGGCTTGGGGCTATTCAAGTCCACCGATGGCGGCGCCAGTTTCACGGCCATGAACGGTACGGGTCCTAACACGCTAGATCTCTCCTATGTCGCCGCGATCGCGGTGGACCCCAACAATCCGCTGAATATCCTGGTAGGGGGGCACGGCTTCTGCCAGGGCGGCAATCAGATCGAGGGCGGTTTGTACCGTTCCGTGGACGGTGGTTTGAACTGGACCGAGTTGATCAACGGTTCGGTGAACGACATCATCGCGGACCCGGCCAATCCCGGCACTTTCTACACGGTAATCGGCCGCACCTCGCTCACCACCAACGGCGTCTACAAGTCCACGGACAGCGGCGCGAACTGGACGCGGGTGGAGACGGGCCTGCCCTTCGGGACCCAAATGCAGCGCGCGCGTCTCGCCATGGCGCCCTCCAATAGCCAGGTCCTTTACGCGCTCATCAACCAGGGCGGCACGCGGCTTTACCAAACCGTGGATGGCGGCGCGAACTGGACGCAGCGCAACTCCAACGCCTGTGAGGGCCAGTGTTCCTACAACCTTTGCCTCTCCGTTCACCCCACCGATCCCGATACGCTGCTGGTGGGTTCCATCCGCCACGCGATTTCCACGAACGCGGGCCAGACCTTGACATACTTGACGACCGGTTGGGGCTCGGCGCAAAAGGTCCATCAGGACACGCATGTGCTGCTGTACGACAAAACCGACGGCAACCGCTATTGGGTAGGCGGCGACGGCGGCCTCTGGCGGAGCGAGGACGGCGGCTCGAACTTTATCAACATGAACGGCAACCTCAACATCACCCAGTTCTACGACATCACGGTCCACCCCACGGACGGCGGGAAAATTTTTGGCGGCGCCCAGGACAATTCCTCGCAACGCACCACGGGTTCGGCCCTGTGGAATGTGACCATCGTAACGGGAGACGGGTTCATGAATCTGGTCGATCCGCTCAACCCCAACAACGTGTTCCAAACCAGTTACCCCTCGGGTGGACGGCCCAATGTGGCGCGTTCCACCACGGGCGGCGATCCGGGCACCTTCAGCTTTCTTTCTGGCACCGGCCTTGGCGTGGGTGAGCCCTGGCCCTGGGTGACGCCGATGGCCATTTCTTCGGATACGGCCAAAACCCAAACCTATCTGTTCATCGGCTCCAATCGGGTGTACATTTCCTCCAACAACGCCTCGTCCTGGACGTCGCTATCCGGAGGGGCTCTTGCCAATTCGGCCTTCGCGGTCATTACCCCGCAAGCCTTTGGGACCGCGATCGTGGTCTACGCGGGCTCCGGCGGCGGACAGATTTTCCGCACCGACGATGCTTTGGCCGCCACCCCGGTCTGGACCGAGGTCACCGGCAATTTCCCCGGGGGCGCGGTTTCCGATGTCGCGGTAGATCCGACCGATCCCAACCGGGTCTTTATTACCAGGGCCGCTTTCGGCGGTAACAAGCTGTTCCGCTCCACCACGGGCGGCACTACCTGGGAGCCCGTGGGCGCCAGCATTCCGGATGTGCCCGCCAACGCGGTTGCGCTCGATCCCATGAACCTGGATCGCGTGTTCGTGGGCACAGATGTGGGCGTGTTCGAGAGCACGGATGGAGGCGAAAACTTTCAGGCCATGATGGAGAACTTCCCCCTTGGAGCCGTGGTCACCGACCTGGAAGTTGACGACGATCCCCATCTGTTGACGGCCGGCACCTATGGCCGCGGCGCCTGGCAGGTCCCGCTTGTGATCGCGGTATCCGTCGAGGCCGGTCCCGATGTGGGCGGTTGCGTGGGTGACGCCATCATGCTGGAAGCCAACGCCTCCAATGGACAGGCGCCCTTTACCTGGGATTGGTCGGTCCTTTCGGGCCCGGATATGGACAGCGGTCAGTTCTCCAGCACCAGTGTGTCTAACCCCGATTTCATGCCTACCGCCGAGGGCGTCTACGTGCTCCAGGTGGAAGTCACCGACTCTTTCAACACGCCGGCCATCGATCAAATCACGCTTCAGGCCGGCACCGAGGCAGGCTTCTTCTCGGGACAGTTGGAGCACTGGTATGAAAACGATGGTTCCCCGAACTGGGAATCCGGGTATGACCGCAACGGCAACCTGGCGGTGGATGTCATGGACATCATTCTCCAGGTGAATATCCCGGTTT